>JBDTYW010000017.1:0-13809 GCA_040005445.1 Candidatus Eiseniibacteriota bacterium | reverse complement strand
GCGCGAGGGGCTGGCGTTCTCGAAGGGACTGGCCGCGCCCGACGAGCCCGCGCTCGAGGTGCGCGACCTCACCGGGCGACTGCTCGAGTGGATCGAGGTGGGGGCGCCCGACGCGGCGCGACTCCACCGCGCGAGCAAGGCCGCCCGCCGCGTGGCGGTCTACACGCACCAGGGGGCCGAGCGCTACTGGGCCTCGCTCGCGGGGGATCGCATCCACAATTCCGGTGCGCTCGAACTGTACGCGATCGATCGCGCGCTCCTGACTGCGTTCGTGGCGCGGCTCGAGCGCCGCATGAGCTTCGAGCTCTCGGTCGCGGACGGGGTGCTCTACCTGACGATCGGCGGCGACGTGATCTCCGGCGGCGTGACGTCCCATCGCCTGGTGGCGCCGGGCGGGGCCTGACGGGGCTCAGGGGGAAGGCGCGAGCCCGGCGATTCGGTCCGAGGCCAGGTCGCGGACGACGAGGGCCGAGGCGACACCCCACGCGAATCCCATGACGACGTCGCTCACGAAGTGCTCGTGCAGGATCACGCGCGTGGAGGCGACGAGGATCGCGGCGAGGAGGATCGGGACTCGCGCCCGCGGGAACCAGGCGACGAACACCACGACGAGCGCGCCCACCGTCGTCGCGTGCCCCGAAGGAAACGAGTTCCAGTCATGTCCGAAGTGAAACCCGTGGAACCCGGACAGGCCGCCGGAAAAGAGGAGCGTCGGCCGCGGGCGCCCGAATAGAACCTTGAGGACGTCTGCGCTCAGGCCAGAGATCACCACGCAGAGGAACAGCAGCGTCGCCTGCGCCGCGTGGGGCCGGAAGCGGGCGCTGCGGCGCAGCAGCAGCGCGGCGAGCGCAGAAGGGACGAGGTACACCGCAGCGTCGCCGAGGATCGTGAGCAGGGAGGCCACGCGGTGGAGCCAGGAGCCGTCCAGTCCGCGCGCCCACTCGGCGACGGGCATGTCCACCCGGGCCTCGAGCGCGAGGCACCCGAGGAACACCGCGGCCACGGCCAGCGCAAAGCCCAAATACCTGCGGGACACCGGCGCGGAAGCGGCGGTCACGCTCTAGCGGACGAACACCATGCGCCGGGTCTCCTGCGCGTCGCCGGCCTCGAGGCGATAGAAGTAGAGGCCGGCTGCAACCTGCGCGCCGTCGTCGTCCCGACCGTTCCACTCGGCGGAGTGGCTGCCGGCGTCCATCGGGCCGCGCGCGACGAGCGTGCGCACCAGGCGCCCGGACACGTCGTACACGCGCATCGAGACGTACTCCGGCTGCGCGAGGTCGAACGTGATCGAGGTGCGGGCGCCGAACGGGTTCGGCGCGTTCGCGCGCAGGCGTAGCGTCCACCCGCGGCCGGTGTCGCCGACGCCGACAAAGCTCAGCGAGTCGTAGATCATGGCGACGAATTCGGGGTGGTCCACGAACGGGTTGCGATTGTGCTGGATCACGAACGCCGCGCCGTTGCGCATGCGCTCCTTCCAGCTCACCGGGTCGCCCTGCGACCAGGCGGAGTACTGCGCGACCGCCCACGGTACGAGCTCGGCGCCGGTGGCCGAGGGGCTTCCGGGCCAGCCCTGGTCCTCGTTGTAGTAGCGCGTTGCGACATAGAACTGGCCGCGCGCGAGGTCACCCTTGTAAGCGTCAATCGGCTCGAACACCGTGCCCGCATAGCCCGCCGTCGCGCTGCTGCCGAGCTTGCTGCCGTTGAGCGACGTGGTGGTGGCGGTCGCGACCTTGCCGTAGACGTAATTCGCGCGGTAGCCGTTCACCTTGGCGTCGGTGGGGTAGAGGATCCACAGGTCCGAGTACATCGGGAGCGAGCCCCCGAACCACGACTGCGGCCACGAGTGCTCGCGGTTGTAGCCCAGGCCCTCGGTCGCGCCCTGGCCGGTCTGGCCGAAGCTGTACTCGTAAGGCGGTGTGCCGCCCGGGATGTCCGAGTACATGTCCCAGACCTTGCCGTTGGGCTTGACGTCGGTGGTCTGAAACGCCGTGAGCGCGCCGCTGTACGAACCGACCGTGTGATTCTTGATGATGTTGTGCAATGCGATGCGCAGCGCCGAGCCGATCAGCCCGGTCGCGCTGTTGTAGTAGCCGGCGGGGATCGTCACGTCCACGTAGTTGAACGAGCGCGTCGCGCCGTAGGCGAAGTTGCCCTCGAGGTCGGCCACGCCATTGACGGTCAGCGTGCGCGTGCCCGGGGAGACGCTGCGGATCGTGACCTCAACCTGCGAGGTCTTCACCGGGTCGCGCTGCGCCGTCACGCCTGCGAGCGCGCCGATCGTGTAGTTGCCCGGGACCTCCGCGCTCGACTGCTCGACCGGCTCGCTGAAGAACACGAGGAACGTCGAGTCGCTCATCTCGCCCACCGCCAGCACGCTCGGAGGCACGCCCACTCCGCCGCCCGGGATCGTGTAGCTGAGCACGGCGGACTGGCTGGGCGCGGTCGCGCCCACGGCCTGCACCTGGTAGTAGATCGACGCGCCGCTGGACTGGCCCGGGATCTGCGCGCTCGTGCGGTAGGTGTCGCCCGAGAGCACGGTCATCCCGATGACGTTCGGCAACGAGCCCGCCGAGGATCCCCAGGACAGCGTGACGGCATCGATCGCACCGCTGGTGTCCACGACCGAAGCCTGGACGTCGACCGGCACGCCGGAGGTCGGGGACGCGGGGTCGGTCACGATGTTCGTGATCACCGGTCCGCCGGCGGGCGGCGCCGAGCCGTTGTGCGAGCCCGGGCTGGCGTCGGTGGCGAGCAGCACGGGCGTCGCGGTCCACTCGGAGGCGGTGTACACGGGATTCGGCCCGGTGACGCTGGCGTTGCGGACCAGGTCCTTGTTCTCGAACAGGTCTCCGGGCGCCACGATGAGGTCGATCACGGCGTTGCTCGGGTTGACCAGCTTGGCGCCGTCGCCGACCTTGCCGTTCCAGTTGCCGTACGTCGACAGCCAGGTCGAACTCGCGAAGTGGATCGGGAAGGACGTCACCGGCGCTGTGCTTCCCGCGACCTTCGCCTGGCCCGGTGCGAGCGTGCCCGAGAGCGTCCAAGTGTTGACATCGACGTTGTTCGCCACCGCGATGATCTTCCAACTCGCGAGGCTGACCGTGTCGGGGCCCGAGTTGTAGATCTCGATGAAGCGGTCGGTCTGGTAGTTGTTCTGCGGGTCACACAGTTCGGAGAGGAACACCCCCGATCGGGCGGGGCTGGCGGCGAGACACGCCGCGAGCATCGCGGCCACGAACGGCACGGGAAATTTGCGCATGAAACGGGGGGCGCCCTTCCGGGATGAGTTCCAATGGTTGCCAGAGGGATGGTCGCCCCAAGTTTATCCCGGCCGGGGGCGGGGGCAAAGCGGCAATTGGCAGGCAACTTGCAGATCGTTTTCGAGCAGCAATTGCGGGGGCGGGGTGGCCCCGGGGAGGGAACTTGCCTGGTTTCGGGGGAGGACCACGGTGACGCCTGCGCCCAGGGCGCCGCGGCGCCTGAATCGCCACAGCCTGCCGACGCTCTATCGCCGGTACTTCCGCGAGCCTCGTCGGGAGCGGCTCTTCCTTGCCTCGCTCGCCTTCTTCGTGACCTTCGGAGCCGCCCGCTGGGTCACGCATGCCATCCACGGAGGGTCCCACCGGTTCGGCGATGTCCAGTTCCACGGCCAGCACGTGCATCACCTCGTGTGGGGAATCCTGCTTCTGCTCGCGGTGGGCTATGGCTGGCTGATCCAGCTCGGAAACGCCGAGAGCCGCGCCTCGCGCGCCGCGAGCCGCGTCATGGCGGCGCTCTTCGGCGCCGGTGCGGCGCTGACGCTGGACGAGTTCGCGCTCTGGCTCAACCTTCGCGACGTGTACTGGGAGCGGGAAGGCCGCGTCAGCATCGACGCGATTGCGCTCTTCGGCGCGCTCTTCCTCGCGGGGCTGTGGGGCGGACCGTTCCTGCGGGCCGTCGCGCGAGAAGGGCTCCGCGGGGCGCGGTTTGCCTATCGCACCGTGCGGCGCGCATGGCGGAGGTCCCGAACGCGGCGCACGCCGTGACCGGTCGTGCCGTCGCCGGCGCGTGGGCGCCCCTCGTGGGGGGACGCCCACGGCGTGCGATTCAGCGATACAGGCTGCGGATTCGGCCCCAGCTCGTCGACGTCGCGCCGGTCCCGGCCTCGAGGAAGCCGCGGATCTCGCCACCCGAGAATGTGCTCGAATGAACGTTCAGGTACGCCTTGCCGTCGGCGATCGCCTGGAACAGGAACGCTTCCGCCCCCGCGATGTTGGTGTGTGCGGTGACGAAGCTCGGGTTGTAGCTCGACGCCTGGGTCATGTCGAGCGTGTTGTCGTACGTGCCCGAGGTGACGCCGATCGGGAACCCGGCAAACGTGGGGGTCGTGGTGGCCACGCCCGCCGTCCCGCTGCCGACGAGCGCGGTGGCGCAGTGGATGTGGCAGGCCGACGTGGTTCCGGTCAGTCCGCTGAACTGCACGAAGACGCGCATCGTGTGCGCGACCGCATCGACGTCCACCTGCGCGGTCCCGATCGCGGGGGATGCGTTCGGTGGGGATTCATTCGGTCCGCTCAGCGTGGCGACGTACGAGACCACCGCAGCGTTCGCGATGGGCGCCATGGTGAAGAGTGCTGCCGCGAGGATGCCGGCGGCGAGGTGGGACTTCGAGACATGCGTCGTATCGAGGTGCATGGAGGGACTCCTCTCGAGAGGGCGGAGCAATCTGCGCAGGCGATTCACGACGGCGCTTCGGGTGGGGTCCGGGCGGATCGTCGATACGAAGGAAACGAGGGTTGGGAATCGCCGCAGGGACTCTACTCCTCCCGGGTCGCCGCGGGAAGGGGGACCCGGCGATCATTGCGCGGCAGGGGCCCGTGTCCGGGGGCGGTCAGCAGGGGGAGGATCTGCGGCGGCGCTGGACCAGGCTCCAGAGCATCGCCCCGATCGCGATGCCATAGGCGAGGCCGAGGACGCCGTCGAGCATGTCCGCCGAAATCCGACCGCCGGGGCGGAGGAAGTACCGGCCGGCCGAGGCGACCAGCAGGAAGACCAGGCCGACGTTCATCGAGACCACCGGATTCTTGAACGACTTGCGAAGGTTCATCGTGTTCCGTCCATTCGGGCTCAGTCCGACTTCGAGTACCAGGCCATGAGCGAGACCTTGGTGAGGGCCATGACGATGCCGACCGAGAGCAGGTCCCAACTCCAAACGTGATCCACCACGACACGGTAGACGAACAGCCCCATCGCGACGGTGCCGCCGAGCATTCCGGCAACGCTGGTCGAGCGCCGGCGGTGCTCCAGGAAGCGCTCGTCCAGCAGCTTTGCGAACGGGTTCATGCCTTGCCCTCCAGTTGGAAGAGCCGGTCCGTCGGGCACGAGAAGACGCGCGCGAACTTGAGCGCAAGGACCAGGCTCGGGACGTAGCGATCGCATTCGATGGAGTTGATGCTTTGCCGCGATACGCCCACGGCGTCGGCGAGTTCTTGCTGAGTCCAGCCCCGCACGGTGCGGAGCTCCCGGACCCGATTCTTCACGCGAGGCGTCATGACAAGCCAGCTTGTCAGTTTCGCCGAGGCTTGTCAAGCAGGCTTGTCGTGCGTGGGTGTAGAGTGCCACGATCGCCGCACCGGGCCCGGAGCCGTTGGTCGAGGGGAGCTGCGTTCGTCGGTTGGGGTAGCTCCGCGGGATGGAGACACGCAACAGAAAGGCGCCACGCATGAAACAACGGGACAAACCTGATGCCGCGCCCGCCGACCGCGTCCTGCTCGAGGGCCCGCATTCGCGGTTCGAGGAGTTCCGGTTGCTCCTGGGCGCCATCCTCGATTTCCTGCGCGGCTTTCGCACGCTGCACTTCGTCGGGCCGTGCGTCACGGTCTTCGGCTCGGCGCGCTTCCGCGAGGATCACCCGTACTACGCGCTCACGCGGGAGGTCGGACGGCGGCTCGTCGGTCTCGGCTTCACCGTGATGACCGGTGGGGGGCCGGGGCTCATGGAGGCGGCAAATCGCGGGGCCCGGGACGCGGGCGGCCGGTCGGTGGGCTGCAACATCATCCTGCCCTCGGAGCAGGAGCCGAACGCCTACCTGGACTGCAGCGTGACCTGCCGCTATTTCTTCGTGCGCAAGGTGCTGCTGTTCAAGTACTCGTATGCGTTCGTCGCGCTGCCGGGCGGCATGGGCACGATGGACGAGCTGTTCGAGGCACTGACGCTCGTGCAGACCGGCAAGATCGCGCACTTTCCCGTGATCCTGATCGGGACCGAGTACTGGCAGCCCCTGCTCGCGCTGCTCGAGAGCATGCGTGAACAGGGCACGATCGCGGCCGTCGACCTGGGGCTGCTGCTGGTGACCGACGATCTCGACGAGGCGATGCGCCACCTCGAGGTGCACGCGATCGAGCATTTCGAATTGCGCGCGCGCCCCGCGCCGCGGCCGATCAAGGTGCTCGGCGAGTTTGCGCCCCGGGCTCCGGGGGCGCCCCGGAGCTGATCGCGGGATTCCGGCTGGCGTCGCGGCGGGAGTTCGCCGATCATCGGCGCCGGAGGGCGGACATGGATCAGCTACGACGGGGGGGGAAGACGGGGAGGCGCGCTCGCGCGCGGGCCTGGCTCGCGCTCGGCCTGGTCGCGGCATTGGCCGGCTGCGCGACCACGGGCAGCGTGCAGGGCAAGGTCACGGTCTCGGATCCGCGCGCCGGGTCGTCGAAGGACGCCGTCATCGTCGCCACGCCCATGAACGGGCCGGACACTCCGCTCGGCACGGGCCAGGCGGAGATCGTGATGACCGGAGGCCAGTTCACCCCGCGCACGCTGCTGGTCGAGCCCGGGACGACGGTGCGCTTCACGAACCGGGACGCGGTCTATCACAACGCGTTCAGCCGCTCGTCCGGCAATCGCTTCGATCTCGGTAGCGTCGCGCCCGGCCAGGCGCGCGGCGTGCGCTTCACCCGGCCGGGCCTGGTCGAGGTGTACTGCGAGCTCCATCCGCGCGAGGTCGCGCACATCGTGGTGGCGCCGCGGCGCACCTCGACCCGTCCCCTCGACAACGGGACCTACCTGTTGGCCGGGCTCGCGCCGGGCCCCTATGCGGTCCGGGCCTGGCATCCCCTCCTGGGGAGCCAGACCCGGCGCATCGATCTGCCGCCGCGCGGGCGACTGACCGTCGACTTTCACTACTAGCTACGCCTGTGCAGCCCCGGACTCCACGGTCCACTTCACGCCGCGCGCCCAGTCGGCGAACGACGTCGGGGCGATGCCGCTCTCCTTCGCCCGGCTCGGGATGTCGGCGTCGAAGCCCACGCGGTCGAACCACTCGAGCATGATCGCGTAGTCTTCGCTGAATGCGCGGATCGCTTCGATCGGCACGGACTCGAACTGCACCTCGCGGCCGATGCCGGCGGTGAGCAACTTCGCGATCTCGGGCATGGTGTGCACATCGCCGGCGATGTCGATCGCCTGGCCGGCGAGATTCTCGTGTTGCTCGAATGCGCGCACCCCGTACTTGCCGATGTCGGCGACCGCGATCATCTGGAGGCGCGTCGTGGGAGCGATCGCCACCCCGAGCGTCCCCTGCTGGATCCCCGGCAGAAAGTAGGGTCCGAGAAAGTTCTCCATGAAGAACACCGACCGCAGGATCGTGTACGAAGGGAATCCGAGCCCGCGCACCGTCTCCTCGATGCGCCACTTGTTATCGAAGTGGGGAATGCCCGTCTTGCGGTGCGCCGAGGCGACCGACGCGTACACGTAGTGCCGGACGCCCGCCTGTTTCGCGACCTCGGCCAGGCGCTTGCCCTGCACCTCCTCCTTCTCGACGCCGGCCTCCCACGTGTTCTGGACGCCGAAGGCGCCCCACGCGCCGGCGAGTGCGCGCTCGAGTGAGGCCGCGTCGTCGAGGTCGCCCTGGACGATCTCGGCGCCGAGCTTCTCCAGCGCTCCCGCCGCGGATCCCTGCGGGTCGCGCGTCATCGCGCGAACCTTATGGCCCTTCGCCAGCAACTCGCGGGTGATCGCGCCACCCTGCTGTCCGGTCGCGCCGGTGATCAGGATCAGGTTCTTTCCGGTTTCCATGGCACGCTCCGTGGTTGGGTCGGGGGACGCGCGGCCTCGTCGTCGCCGGGTCCCCCCTTGTCGTCTTCGACTACGACGTCAGGATCACGACCTGCTTGATCCGACGGAACTGCTCCGGGCTCAGGATGTGCAACTCCATGTGCCCATCCACCAGCCTGAGTTCGTAGCTCGACGCCGGTTGGGCGCTCAGGACCCGCGCCTTGGGCGAATCCGTCACGATCACCGTCTGCTCGTCGGTGTCGAGCGGGACGAACGCGGTCTCGTTCACGGCCCCGGTCGGCAGCAGCGTCTTGCCGAGGCCGAGCACGCCGCCGGATGACTTGATCACGCCGGCCTGCGACAGTTCCTTCTTGCTGCCGACCGCATAGTAGACGGTCGCAACCTGGCGGCGCTTCTCCTCGACCTGCCGGGTGCGCGCCTGCAGCGTGTCCTCGCGCTCCGCCACGGTCGCCACCAGCCCGTTGACCTGGGTGTGGAGCGACTCCACCTGCGTGTTCAGTTCGGCGACCAGCTCCTCTTTTTCGATCACCGACCTCTTGAGGTTGGCGATCAGCTTCTGGAGTCCCGCGACCTTGACGCCGCTCTTCTTGACGTTCGACTCCAGCGCCTGGATCTTATCCTTGCTCTGCGCGATGCTGGTGCGCAGGAGCGCGATGCGATCGAGCGCGTCCTGGCGGTTCGGACCGCCGAGATTGCGCTCGGCCGCGGCCGGCCCGCCGAATACCGGCGTGCCTTCGGGACCGATCGCGTTCAGGCTGTCCTGGATCTCGGCGATGGCCTCGATCGTGCGCCCATAGCGGTCCTGGATTTCCTGCTCGGAGAGCTTCGTGCCCGCGAGCTGCTGGTTCGCTCTCTGGTTCTGCATAAGCAACGCCGCCGTGGCTCCGCCCAGCAACACGACCGCAGCGATGAGAACCATCTGAACCGACTTCTTCATGATGAGGATCCTTGGTGGTGGACCCGGCGGGGCCGGGCACGCAGAAGAGTCAGGGCCGCCGCAGCGCGAATGCCGGGCGGAGTCCGGAATCGGATCTCGGGCCACGCCAACCCGTAGTGGATGCTACACCGCAGTGCGCGCGAAGGTGACGCCGGGGGTCGAAAATTCGGCGGATTGACGATTCTTTGAAGACCGCGGGCGGCGCCGGAAGATTGTTCACGGAAGGCACGCGATCGGGCGACGCGGTACCCCAAATGTTCACGGCCGGGTCCTGTCGCGGCTAGCGCTGCCAGGCGTACGAGATCTTGGCGAAGACCTGCCGGGCGCTGTGCTCGAGGCGGTCGCTCATCGGGTCGAACGTGCGCTCGTCGCCGTAGCCGAGGTAGAGCACGGTCTGGAAGTTCAACTTGTAGGCGAACAGGCCGGTCGCGCTGAATGCCGCGCTCCTGGCCGGCACGGAGAACGTGTAGAGCGTGGTGTCCCGCCTCGTGCTGACGTACTGGCCGATCAGGCGCACGAACGAGCGCGAGTTGAAGCACCAGGTGCCGCGCAGGCGCTCGACGCCGGCCGAGAACAGGCGGCCGGAGTTGCCGCCGGCCGCGTCCACGCTGAGCCATCGGCCGCTCGCGGTGTTGCTGAGCGCGAGGTGGCGATTCGGGCGCAGCGTGAAGCTCGTGACGATCGTCGTGCCCCGGCCTTCGCGCGCGTTCGCGAAGTCGATTTCCTGTCCGACATGGGTGTCGATCGAGACCTGGTTGAGGATGCGGCCCGGGACCGCCCGCAGGAGCACGCGCGGTTGGAAGCGCGAGAGCAGGCGGCCGCCGACGCGAATATCGTCGTGGTTCAGTTCCACCCGCATGAAGCTGTTCCAGCGGCCGTCCATGCCCGCCGCGGCGGAGAGGCGGCGGGACAGCGTCCGGCCGGCGCCGTCGGCGTCGTACCAGTCGGCGGTGAGCAGGCGCACGCGCGAGAGGAACGCGTCCTTCGGGCGGATCGTCCAACCGGTCTCGAAGTAGACCTCCCGGTAATCGACCTGTGGGATAAAGCCGTCGTCGGCCCGGAAGCCCGCGCCCACGTCCTTGCCCTGGAGAAACAGGTCGTAGCGCCGCGTATTGTGCGACCAGTTGACCACGAGCGCGCGGTCGGCCAGCTTGCGGCCGTCCCACTCGCTGGCGAGCGAGTCCCGGTTCGGCGTGCGCGTGTCGCTCCACAGCGCCTGGCCGGTGACGGTATCGGTCGGGCGGGGACGCCACTGGAAGTCGGGCCCGACGACCGCGTTGTGGCCGCCGCCGTCGACCGCGCGCCCGGTCGCGAGGACGCTCACGAACGATTGCCCGAGGTCGTGCCGCACGCGCAGCACGCCCACGTCCGACTCGAAGTCCTGCGGCGCGCCGCCCGAGTCCTCGGGCCCCGGCAGGATGACGAGGCCGCCGCCGCGGTCGTGCGTCACGAGCGCGGTGAACGCCGTGTTGCCCATGCGGCCCGTGCCGCGGAAGCCCAGGCTCGGCGAGGTCACGGTGCGCGTGTACACGGCCTGGAACGGCGTGGAGAACAGGTCCACGCCCTCGAGGAAGAACGATCGCTTCTCGGGATAGAACAGGGCGAAGCGCTCGTTGGCGCCGATCTGCGCGGCATCGGACTCGACCTGCGAGAAGTCGGGCTTGTAGGTGGCGTCGATCGTCACGTCCGCGATCGGGCTCCACTTGAGGTCGAGTCCGCCGTGCGGCTCGATCGTCCCGTTCGAGAGCGGGGAGCCCGGCCCCGACGAGCGCGCGTCGTTACGCTGCGCCGTGGCGAACGGCGCGACCACCAGGTGCGAACCATGAGGCAGCTCGGCGAGGCCGTGCAGCTTGCTCGAGTTGCAGATGAAGCAATTCACGTCGCGCGGGAGGCGGTTGGAGAAGAACTGGTAGTGCCGGTCCCGCGGGTAGTTGCGGTAGAGCATCAGCCCCCATTCCGGGGCCTCGTCCCTGGCGTAGCGCAAGGTCGAGAACGGGATGCGGATCTCGAGGTTCCACCCCGTGGCGGTGACCTTGCCGACGCAGTCCCAGAAGAAGTCCGGGGCGTTATCCTCGCCCGACACGTCGCTCGAGACCGCGTCGTACTGCAGGCCGCTGGCGTTCGCGAGGAACATCTGCGCGGTCTTGCCGTCGTTGCGGCTGTCGATGATCAGGCCGCCATAGTCGGTCGACGAGGAGATCGCGTCGTGGTCGCCCAGGGGTGCCCGCAGCAGCTCGGGGTGCGGGTCGTCGAACTGGAAGCAGGCGTAGAGATAGTGATCGTCGTACGCCACGCGAGCCCGGTTGCCGACCTGCGGGGGCAGGTTGTCCCCGACGTTGGTCTCGTACCAGGTCGCGATGTCGTCCGCTCCCTGCCAGCCCGCGTCGTCGAGGTTCCCGTCGAGCACGATCGGCCCCGCCGCGCGCCGGATCGTCATCGGCGGGCCGAGCTGGGGCGCAGCGGCCCACGCGGCTGCGGCCGGCGCGAGCAGGAGAAGGAGGAGCGGGAGCGATGCCCGCAGGGAAAACGCGTGTCTTGCGATGGCGCTCATCGAGTCATGGGACACGTCGGAATCCCGCCGGGTTGGAACGCGTGAGGGGGCCGCACGGGAGGTGCGGTAGCTTTCAGCACGTCGACCAACCTAACGCAGGTCGCGGATCCGGCAAGTCAACTTGGCGTGGAGCCCTTGTGCCGCGGGGGATCAGCGCAGCCGAACCACGCGCACATTGCGCACGCCGCGGGGGCCCTCGGCGCGCGCCCAGTAGAGCCCCGCGCGCGTGCTGCGGCCCTCGAGGTCGCGTCCGTCCCAGGTCGCGCCCGTGGCGCCCTGCTCGCACGAGACTTCGGCGACCCGCCGACCGCGCGCATCGTGGATCGTCACGCGGCGCACTTCGAAGCCCGGCTCCCAGGAGAGGCGCACCGTCCCGCGGAACGGGTTCGGCGCAGCCAACAGGCGCGCCCCGACGGGCCCGCCCGGCGGCACTCCATTGACCAGCGGCTCGACCGAGAGCGTGTCCACGAAGCGCCACGCGAAGGCGCCGTCCCGCCGCGTGTCCGAGGGCCAAAAGTAGTCCCGCCGCACGCCGGTGTGGAGGACGCGGCTCGGGGAGTCGTAGGTCAACTCGAGTGGTAGGCGGGTCGCCGCGGGCAACGGGACCAGCCCCGTGTACACGCTGTCGTCGGCCAGGCTGTCGGGCCAGACGCCGTCGTCGAGCAGCGCGTAGGTGCCGAACGAGCCGGAGTCGGGCTCGACCGCGCGCGCGGTGACCGTGAGCGGCAATTGTGCGGTGAGCGACGGGCCCGTGAGCGCGGCGCGCACCACGAGCGTGTCGTCGGCGGTGAGCGCCAACCGCTGGGAGAGGCCGCGCAGCAGGTTCGCGGTCAGGAACTGCATGCGCGGATCGGGCGCGCCGCCGCCCTCGTTGGAGGCGAGTCCCCAGCTCCACTGGATCGTGCCCGCGTTGAAGATGCCGCCGCCTGTGCCGGCGACGCCGAACGCTGGACGGCGCTCGTAGTACGTGCTGGCCTGGACCTGCGCGCAGCCCGGACCGGCGATCGGAGTCTCGAACAACCGGATGGCCCCGGCCGGCGACACGAGGTTGAAGTAGGTGTCGAACTCGTAGCCCACCGTCTGCCGGCCGAAGCGCTCTCCGACGTTCGACTCCAGCCCGTCGGTGATCCAGGAGTAGGGGCGGGTGAACAGCAGCGAGTCCGCGGCCGTGCCGCCGCAGTAGGGATACATCACGCCGAAGAACCGGCACTCGGGGCGGCCGAGCGTGCCGTCGCGCCAGGTCACGGTGGTCGACTCGGGAAAGTCCGGCCACATCGGGTCGTTGCGCGACTTGTAGCAGACCAGCGTGCGGCCCTGGGCCTCGTAGCGCGTCGCCCAGAACGCCGTGTTCCCGCCGAGGACGGCGACGTTGCCCGTGCTGTCGGCGAACGCCTCGACCGCGTCCAGCATCGTCGCCGACCAGTACTCGTTGTGCCCGACCACGACCAGCAGGCGGCGGCCGTCGAGGATCGCGGGCGAGAGCGCGAGGTCCACGTCGGTGGCGTAATCGGCGGTGAAGCCCGCCCCCTCGTACCAGCGCACGAACGGTTGCTCGAATTGCGGCTGCCCGAGGCCCGCGCGCGAGAGGTAGGGCCGATCGAACGTCACGCGCGCCGCGCGCCCGCCGACCGAGTTGAAGTCGTACAGGCTCTTCGTGCCGAAATTGTTGTACGCCTGGTAGGTGTTGACCGCCGAGAGCACGAGCACGGGGTTCGGCGCGGTCGCCGATCCGCGAACGACGAACGGCACGTGCGCGATCGGCACCGAGTCATCCGGGTCGAGTTCCGCGTCGTACATGCCGCTCGGCCAATCCGCGGGCACCGTGAGCGTGTAGAGCGTCGGCCAGCCGCAGCCCTTGACCCACGAGCTGTCGGGCGCGGGGACGTTCTCGGGCACGAGCCCCGGAACCTCGAGCATGAGCGTGCGCGCGGCGCCGATCCGGTAGCAGCGCAGCGTGAGCGAGGGCGAGGTCCCCGACACGTGGAGGCCGAGCGTGTCGAGCGCGGCGACGCTCGTCGCCGAGGCGTAGCCGCTCAGCGAACCGGCATGGGCCGGGACCGCAAGACATGCCACGGCCAGGGCGAAGCCGACGTTCCAGGAATGCCCGCGCGCGCTCAGGCGGCGCGCGCAGGCCGGCAGCGATCCGGGCATGCAATCTCCGGGGTTCCAAAGTCGGGGGGACGGGCCCAATGGGGCAGGCGAGAAGGATACCTGTTTCTCAGCGGCCCGGGAAGCGTGGTGGCGACAAGGCCGCAGCGCAGGGCCGCCACAA
>JBDTYW010000016.1:0-14112 GCA_040005445.1 Candidatus Eiseniibacteriota bacterium | reverse complement strand
CGTGATGCTGGCGTGGGTGGGCTTCACGCTCGCATTCGTCGTGTTCAAGCCGAAGACGCCGGCCGCGGCCCCCGCACAGGCGGCGGAGACCAGGACCGTCGACCGGCGCTCGCTCGGCGGCGTGTTGCTGCAGGCGCTCGGGTATTTCCTGATGTGGCTCTCATTCCTCCCCCCGTTCCCGACACTGTCGCTGCTTCCCCGCCCGCTCGCGCCCGCGCTGGCCGTGGTCGCGGTCGCGCTCGCATGGGCATCGGCGAGCTTCGCGTTCTGGGCGCAGCGCACGCTCGGCAAGGAGTGGAGTTTCCAGGCGCGCCTGGTCGAGGGGCATCGGCTCGTGACCGACGGTCCCTATGCGATTGTGCGCCACCCGATCTACGCGGCGATGTGCGGGCTGTGGCTCGCGACCGGGCTGGCGATCGCGCGGCCCTGGGGCATCGTGCTCGGCGGGGTGCCGATGATCGCCGGCACGTGGCTTCGGGTGAAGCTCGAGGACGCGTTGCTGCGCGGCGCGTTCGGGGAAACCTTCGAGGCCTGGGCGAAGCGGGTGCCGGCGGTCGTGCCGAAGCTCTTGGGCTAGGGCACCAGCACGATCTTGCCGAACTGCTCGCGCCGCTCCATCGCCTCGTGCGCGGCGCGCGCCTCGGACAAGGGGAGCACGCGATCGACCACCGGGCGCAGCCGGCCCGAGCGGATGTGCCGGAGCACCTCGTCGAATTCCGCCAGCCGCCCCATGTACGACCCGTGAATCGAGATGTGCTTGGCAAACAGCACGCGCAGGTCGGTGCGGCCGGCGTAGCCCGAGGTCGCGCCGCAGGTCACGAGGCGCCCGCCGCGCGCGAGCGAGGCGATCGACTTTTCCCACGTCGCCTCACCGGTGTGCTCGAACACCACGTCCACGCCGCGCTTGCCGGTGAGCCGCCGGGTTTCCAGCGCGAAATCGTCGGTCGTGTAGTTGATCGTCATGTCCGCGCCGAGCGCGCTCGCGCGCTCGAGCTTGGCGTCGGTCGAGGCGGTGGCGATCACGGTCGCGCCCAGCAGCTTCGCGATCTGGATCGCCGCGATGCCCACGCCGCTGCCGGCGGCGAGCACGAGCACAGTCTCGCCGGCCCTGAGGTCGACCCGACCGACCAGCATGTGCCACGCGGTCAGGAACACGAGCGGCATCGAAGCCGCCTCCTCGAACGTGAGCTGCGCGGGCTTGGGGAACACGTTGCGCGCGGGAGCGACCACGAATTCGGCGTAGCCCCCCTGCTTGCGCAGCCCGAACAGGTCGTACGACAGGCACTGGTTGTCGTCGCCGTCGAGGCAGGCACGGCAGTGATTGCAGCCGGCTCCGGGCGCGATCATCACGGCGTCGCCGGCCTTCACGTGCGTGACGCCCTCTGCGACTTCCTCGACCACGCCGGCGATGTCGTTGCCCAGGATGTGCGGCATCTCGATCGCGTACGGCAGGCCCCTGCGGGTCCACACGTCGAGATGATTGACGGAGGCGGCGCGCACGCGCACGCGCACCTGCCCGGGACCCAGGGCCGGCTCCGGCGCGTCTTCACGGTATTCGAGGACTTCGGGGCCGCCGTGGCGCTCGAAGACGACTGCCTTCACTCACGCCCTCGGGGCGGGACGAGGCCCTTCGAGCGATCCAGGATGTCGCGCACGAGGCGCGCCAGCTGCTCGGGCGTGAACGGCTTGGGAAGGAATTCGACGAGGGCCTCGGGGTGTGTGCCCCCTTCGAGACGGTCGTCGCCGCCTGCGGGGGCGCCCGACTTCGTGCCGCCGCGCGGATCCTCGGTCTCGATCTCGTCGAGCTCGCTGGCCGCGCCGACGCCCTCGCGCTGGTCGAGGCGCTCGCGCAGCCCGGCCTCGATCTCCTCCGTGTAGCCGCTGGTGATCAGGATCGGCGTCTGCGGCCACTTGGCCTGGACGTCGTCCATGATCTGAAAGCCGCCGCCGCGCGGCATGATCGCGTCGGTGATCACGAGATCGACGCCGTGGTGCCGTTCGATCTGGCGCACGGCGTCGTGGCCGCCGGCGGCCGTCAGCACATCGTAGCCGAGGCCGGACAGCATCGCGAGCATGAGGTCCCTCAGCGATTCGGAGTCCTCCGCCACCATGACGCATTCCTTGCCGCGCGCGCGCGGCCAGTCCTTCTTGGGCGGCTCGAGCGGGAACTCCTCGTGGTCGAAATCTTCTGGATCGCTCATCGACTCCTCCGGGGCGCCGTGCTAGTTTTCTGGGGCTCGCCCCCGACGCGCTCGTAGAATGTAGAACCCGGCCCACAAATGAGCAAGACCGCGACGAAACGAGGAGAATGTCCGTGGCCGTCCCCCGCCGCATCCTGACCGTCTTGATCCGCTCGATCACGATTTTCGAAACCGGGGATCGCAAGGTCCCCCAGGCCCAGAATTCCGTCAATGCCTTGCTGGTCTGTCCCGCTCCAGGCCGGGCCGAGGTGTTCGCCACCACCGGCCTGATCGCGGGAATCGAGGACGGCAAGCTGGCGCGCTTCAGCCCCGGCTTGATCCTGCTCAAGGAAGTCGTGCAGGGTCCGACCGACCTCCAGCTGGTGGTGACGGATCGCGACGATCGCAACGGGTTGGTCAGCTTCCTGCGGCGAGTCGCGGGAACGGTCAGCGGTTCGGCCGGGGCGATGCTCTCGAGCGAGCTCCCGGGCGTCCTGCGGGCTGCGTTTCGCGAGGCGGTGGCGAGCGGGCAGCTGGCGATCGGCGGCTCGAAGGAGGACAAGCTCGAGGTCGTCGCCACCGGCGTCCTCCCGCTGCGCGACGCAGAAAAAGCGAAGGGGAACGTGACGCTTGACCTGTTCGCCCCCCGCGAACTCCTGCGCGCCGGCAAGCCCAACATCAAGAAGGGCGCCCCGAACGGCAGCATCGACCTCGAGATCCTGTGGGACGGGGACTCCGACTGATCCTCGACGCGCGGTCGCGCGAGGCGTTCCTCGCCGGGCATGCGCCCGCCGCGGCCCACCTGCCGGCAGGCGACTGGGATGAGCACGCCGCCGAGTTGCCCGCCCGCGAGCTCGGCTTCGAAGTGGTGGGCGAGGATCCCGCCGCCACGGACCGGCTGGCGACCGAACTTTGGGCCCGCGGTTTCACTCATGTCCGGCCGGCGAGCGCGGAGACTCTGGCAGATCGATCCGAGTGCGGCGCAGCGCGCGCGGTCCTGTGGCGACCCTCGCCGTGGCTCACCGAGTGCGCTCCCCACCTGCCCGTCTCGGGGCCCGCTCTCGACGTGGCCTGCGGGAGTGGGCGGCACGCCGTGTGGCTCGCCGCCCGTGGACTCGCGACCTGGGGTTGCGATCGCTTGCCCGACGCCCTGCGCCGCGCTCGCGCTCTCGCGCAGGCCGCCTGCGACCTCGACGCGTCCTCGCCCTCGCGGCCCCGGGCAGAGGTCGGCTTCGCAGTCGTGGACGCGACTCGCGAGCTGCCCTGGCGCGATCACGAATTCGCCGTGATTTGCGGGTTCCGCTACCTGGATCGCGTGCTGTTCCCCCGCCTGGCCCGGCACCTCGCGCCGGGCGGTTTCCTGGTCTGGGAAACGTTCACCCGGGAGCAGGCGCGCTTCGGCAAGCCGCACCGACCCGAGTTCCTGCTCGAACCCGGTGAGGCGGAGCGCCTGTGCGCGAGCGCCGGACTCCGGATCGTGGCCGCCCGCGAGCACGTCGCCCCGGGCGGACCGGCGCTCGGCGCGGTGCTGGCGCGTCGCCCAGAAGGGTGAAACGGCGTCCGCGCGATCGGGAGGCGGCTTTTCCCTTGGGGTCGTGGACCATCCGCGCTAGTTTCCAGCCGTCTCCTCTCCGGCATCCCCGGTCCCGGAGTCGCCGCGGCGTGGACTCCCGCGGCCACCGCGAATCCCCCCGCGGCGGTATCCCACGTCCGAGGTTCCCGCATGCGCGTTCTCATCGTCGACGACAACGACCAGAGCCTCTACCTGTTGCGCACTGTGCTCGAGGGGGCGGGCCACGAAGTTTGGCCTGCGGCCGATGGGACCGAAGCCCTGGAGCGCGCGCAAAAACAGGCGCCCGACGCGGTGATCTCCGACATCCTCATGCCCCGCATGGACGGGTTCGCGCTGTGCCGGGCGATGCGCGGCATCGCCGGCCTCGCGCAGGTGCCCGTGCTGCTCTACTCGGCGACTTACACGGACGCGCGGGATCGCGAACTCGGGCTGAGCGTGGGTGCGGATCGCTATCTCGAGAAGCCGATGGAAAGCGCGGACCTGCTCGCCGAACTCGAGGGCGCCGTGGCCGAGCGTCGCGAAGGAGGCGCCCCGGCCCGCGGCCCCGTGCTCGGCGAGCCGGAGTACCTGCGCGAGTACAACGAGCGTCTCGTGCGCAAGCTCGAGGACAAGATGCTCGACCTGGATCGGGCGTATCGCGAACTCGCCGAATCCGAACGCCGCTATCACGAACTGTTCGACGTGGCGTCCGACGTGATCTTCACGCTCGCCCCCGATTGCTCGATCACGCTCGTCAACCGCCGCATCCAGGAGATTCTCGGGCACCATCCGGCGGAGATCGTGCGCCGGCCCTGCGTTTCCCTGGTGACCCCTTCCGCGCGCGATCGCGCCAAGGAGACCTTCGAGAAGGCGCTTGCCGGTCAGAGGGTATCGATCGAGATCGATTTCCTCGCGTCCGATGGGCGCGGCGTGCCCATGAGCGTCGTGATCGTTCCCCTGTGGCAGGGGCAGAATCCGGTCGGCCTGATGGGGATCGCACGGGACATGAGCGACCAGGCCCGCATGACGGCCGCGCGCGTGGACGAGGCGGTTCGCAGGGGTCGCATCGAGGCCCGGCGGGATGTGGCGGACGAACTCGAGGCCTCGCTGGCGCAGGCGACCCGGGCGGCGCGGGAACTCGCGGAGCGGGCCGGCCCCGATCGCGAGCTGGCGAACCGGCTCGTCGGTCATGTCGAGGACCTCGCGCGCGCGCTCGACGGCAAGAGCGCCGGGCCCTGAACGCCCCGGCCCGGACGCGGCTCGCAGGTCTCGCTAGGGGAACTCTTTCTGGTCCTGGCCGGGGCACTGGAAATGCGGGCCCTGCCGCCCATCTGGATTAATTCCCACTATTTTAGTGGGTATTGCGATGCGGGATATGGCAAAAACTATTTCCGAAGCAGGCTCGCCCGCGTGCTTGCAAATTGACACGCCTCGGCCCCGTTGCTATCGTACCCCGGCTTGGTCAGCTTCCCTGATTGTTGGAAATTCGTAACGGGCCCCCGCCAGCCGGCACACCGCGACGCCACATCATCTCGGCCCGAAACCAGGGAAACAATCACCGGGCGCTGCTGCGTCTCGTATCCGCGCAGTCATCGAACACAGCGCGCGCGAGCAGGCTCTCCCCAAGCCCGCAACGCGTTCGTGGTTGTCCAGCGCGCGGCATCGCGCGTACCGCGGCTCGCCATTGGCCGAGGTCGTCAAGGAGGGTTCAGGACGCACCGGAGTGAGACGAAGGCAGAGGCATTCTGCATCCGTCTTGCTCAGTTCAGCTCGCGTCTAGCGCTACCAAGCGTTCGCCCCAGACTCGGGGCAAGGCCGGGAAGCCGGGGCGGTTTCGAGGAGGTGACCGATGAGAATGAGAAACCACTTTGTACTGATGGCTCTGGCGGTGGCGATGATGTTGCCCGCCCACGCTCGTGCCGATCAGTTCCTGGCAGATTTTAGGGGATTCGATTACGAAGACCCGAACAATACGCCCGGATTCGGAAACGTCGGGGACGGGTATAATTCGTTGGGATTCGTCACGGAGGTCAATCCGGCCCTGTTGACGGCGGATTTCTCGAACAACGAATACACCTACCAGTTCAAAGACCTGACGGCGCTGGCGACGGACTCAGCTCCGCCCTACCTGTTCGTCTTCTACAGCAACGGCCGCTTCCGCATCTTCGAAGACCCGAAGACCAGCGGAACCGCGGCAGACTACGGGGTCAACCCTCCGAATGCGACGGCGCCGCCGACGTTCACCGACGGCACGCTGATGCTCGGGGGCGCAGTGAGCAACTTCGTCCTCACGCTCGACCTCACGAACAACAACGGGTCCTTCAACGGTGACATCACGTTCGATGAAGGCACCCAGCAGGGCTCGATCCCGCCTGCCCAGCTCAACGGCTGGACGTTTGCTGGCCTGACGAGCGGCGGCGGCACGGGCACTCCGACGGGCTATACGCACCAGGTGGACGGCGAGATCCGCGTCCCCGGCGCCACGCCCGCCTACGGCACTTCGTGGGGTAAGGTGAAGAACCTCTACCGGCACTAGCATTGGGACGAAGCGTCGAGCGCTCCCCCTCCAGCATGGCAAGGCGCTCGACCGAAGGAGGACGGCAATGACCCGAAGATTACTCAGGCTCGCTTTGACGGCCGCGCTGGTCGTGGTCCCGGTCTCCGCGTTCGCCCAGACGGGAACCGTGATCGATTGGGGCCCCGACTGCTACGCGTGGGAGACGGGCTACAACCCGGTGACTCATATTTCCGCCCCGGGCAGCCAGATGAGCATCGTGGGAATCGTGAATCAGTTCGTCGGACCGCTCGGTTCGATCAATCCGAACACGCCGGGCACCGAGTACACGTTCTACATTTCGGGATTCACCACCGCGGCCGGGACGGCGATCTCGGCGGGTGGCACCCTGAGCGTGTACACGACGAACTACTCGGGCGGGACGATCACGATCTGGCAGAACTCGCCCAGGAACGCCGCTTTCGGCACGAACCCGCCGAATGGGACCGTGCCGTCCACGTTCACCGACGGCACATTGTTCCTCTCCGGCACGATCCCGTCGCTCAAGGTGGCCGTGACGCGGTTCAACAGCAACGGCAACTGGCTGAGCGGCAACGCCGACAGCGGCGATCCGCCGAACGGCACGTGGACCGGCGGTTCGGCCCTCGAGTCCGTCAGCGCGGGCGGTCATCCCTGCCCGTGGCGTCTGACCGGTGGCTGGGACATGAAGCCGAGCGACGTGCTCGCCGGATACACGACGCAGTTCGACGGCAAGATCGACCTGAACTGCCCGACGGCGGCGACGTCTTCGACGTGGGGCGCGATCAAGTCGCAGTATCGCGACTAGTCGACTCGTTCGGAAGTTCCTGAGCAAGGGTCGGGGGCGCCCTCCCAGTCGGAGGGCGCCTTCGTCATTCCGGGGCGAGCGCCTCGTCGGGCATGCGAGACCCGCATTCCGCGTGGTAGCCTGCCGCGAATGAGGTCCGAAGCCCAGTCCGCGCGACGCAACTACCTGCTCTCGGTCTGGAATGGCGTCGCGTTCAACGTCGGCGAGACGTTCATCGACCCCGCGACCGTGCTCGCGCTCCTCGTCAGCCAGCTCACCTCGCGCAGCTGGATCGTCGGCCTCGCCGTCTCGCTCACCGAAATCGGCTGGTACCTCCCGCAGATCCTGACCATCCAGTTCCTCGAGCGGCGCAGTCGCCGCCTCCCGATCTACCGCGCGATGGCGGTGGTTCGTGTCCTCGGCCTCGTGTCCGCCGTGAGCGCGCTCATCGTGCTCGGGGATCGCCGACCGGAGCTCACGCTCACCTGGTTCCTGGCGTCGTTCGCGGTGTTCGCGTTCGCCGGCGGCTTTTCGGCGGTGTCGTTCTACGATGTCGTGGGCCGCACCGTGCCGATGTCATGGCAACCGCGGATGTGGGCGCAGCGGCTCTTCTACGGCGGGCTGCTGTCGGCGGCATGCGGTCTCCTGGTTCGCGCGCTGCTCGGGCGGCCGAACTTCGTCGAGCGTTTTGGCAGCCTGTTCGCGCTCGGCACGGTGTTCATCGCGGCGGGCGCCATCCTGTTCACGCTGGCGGATGAACCGCCGGTCGAGGTCAGCCGAAAGGAGATGCACCTCGCGGCGCACCTGCGCGAGAACGTCTCCCATGCCTGGCGTGATCACTCGTTCCGCGCGCTCTTCGGCACGCGGGTGGCGCTCGCAGGAGCCGCCGTGGCCACGCCCTTCCTGGTGCTCTTCGCCGTGCGCTCGCTGCACCTGCCCGCCGCGGTCGTCGGCGGATTCCTGACTGCGAGGATCATCGGCTACGTCGGAGCGAATCCGCTGTGGCGCCGGGTGGCCACGCGTCACGGAAGCCGGCGGCTCATGGGCCTCGTGGCGCTGTTCTCCATCGGCCCGCCGCTGTGCGCGCTGGCCGCGGCGATCCTTCCCGCGGCGGGGCCGGCGCGAGGAATGGCCCTGACGCTGGCGTTCGCCATCGTCGGCGCGACCGTGAGCGGCACCAATATCGGCTACCAGAGTCTGTTGCTCGCGATCGCGCCGGCCGCGCGCCGACCCTCGTACGTCGGGCTGATGAACTCGTTCGTGGGCCCGGTCACCGCCCTGCCGGCGCTCGGCGGCCTGCTGGTGGACGCGACTCGTCCGGAAGTCATCTTCCTGGTGGCGATCGCCTGTGCGCTCGGCGCGCTCGGCCTGGCGCGGCGCCTGCCTGGGACGCCCGCGGAGGAGGCGCGCCCCGGCCCTGAGGCCGGGGCTACCGCTTGATGCGGGGGCGATCAAGCGCGAACGTCGGACCCAGGCCGGCGTAGAGATTCTTGCCGAGTCGGGCGAGCGGACGGAGCCGTTGCGCGTCCACCAACGGGGCAGGGGGTGTTCCGTCCGCGGAGCCCGGTTCGAGCATGTCCTCGCGCACGTGCATCCACACGATCTCGCCGACGATGAGTTGCGTGCCCCGCTCGGCCGAGCCGAGCGGCACCACCGTGTGGGTGCGGCACTCGAGCGAAAAAGCGGCCTCCGCCACACGCGGGGCGCTCACCCGGATACAGGGGGCGGCCGTCAGCCCGGTGAGCGCGAACTCATCCGTGCCGAACGGGTAGTCGCCCGACGCCTCGTTGACCACGGTCGCCAGCTCCTCGGTCGCGGCGTTGACCACGAATTCCCCGGTGTCGACCAGGTTGCGCGCCGTGTCCTTGGTCTCGCCGGAGCGCGTGGAAACCGACAGCGCCAGCAGCGGCGGCTCCCCCGAGACTCCCATGAAGAACGAGAAGGGCGCGAGATTCGCCTGCCCCGCAGCCGAGCGTGTGGAGACGAATGCGATCGGGCGGGGCACGATCATGCTGATCAGCAGCCGGTAGCGATGAGGCGCACTGAGAGACGCCGGGTCGAACTCCACTCAAGAATACCGCGTGAGCGCGCCGACCCCGTCCCGCGCGTCGAACTCCGGGACCGAGCCGGCCTCGATGAAGCGCACTTCCGCCCCGTGGGCGAGCGCCTGCGCACTGAGCTCCTCGCGCAGGGGGACCGCCTGCAGTTCCCCGCGGCCGCAGACGGGACACGCGGCGATCGGCTCGCCGGGTCCGAACGAGCGGCAGGTGCGGCACGCCCAGGCGGTGGGGGCGGATGCGAGGCCATCCGAGAGATACAACTCGCGAACGCGGCCGGCGAGGAGCGCGTCCGTGACGGGCCCGATCCCGAGCAGGGCGCCTTCGTGCGGCGCTGAGGCGACCAGTTCGCCCGCGCGCGCGACCCGGTGCGCGGCCTCCAGCTTCCTGACCTCCAGGTCCACGGCTCGCGCCAGGTCGACCTCCGGGATGCGGATGTCCCAGGCAAAGTGACCCAGCAAGCGCTCCGCCAACGCCGGCGACAGCGCGGACTTCAGTTCGGGCACGATGACTTCGTCCCCACCGATCAGGATCCAGGAGGCGCCCGCGTCGCGCACGAGTTCTTCGAGCGATTGGATCGCCTGGCGGGCGTGACGGCGCCAGCTCTCCTCGACGCGGGAATGGGCGTGAGAGGGATCGCCTTCGCCGGCTTGCTTCGACTTGTGCAGCGGGACGCTCCGCACTTCACGCCGGATCCCGATCGCGCCGAGTTCGACCACGAACAGACGCGCAAACTGGGTGTCGGACACCAGGACTGCGGCGCACTGGTTGCGGTCGGCGATCCGCAGCAGCGGGTAGAGCGCCGGAAGCGGGCCCACGGACGCGCGCTGCTCGGGGAATTCGACCGGCACCTGGACTGCGTCAAACAGGTCGCCGTCGCCATAGCAGGCGAACACGGCCGTAGCGCGTGTGTCTTCCTTCAGGTCGTAGTCGAGATAGTGCTGGACGCGCCCGATGTCCACGGTGAGCGACTCGTGCTCGGGGGAGCGCGGCTTCCACAATTTGAGTTCCTCGGCCAGTCGCTTCTTGAGAAACGGGCGATACGTGGTCATGGCGGTGCCGACCGGGCACGTGTTCACGTACACCGAAACCACAGGCCAGCGAGAAGGTCCGCGAACCGCCAGACGCTTCAATGCCTGCTGGATCATCAAGCGCTCCTCCTGAACCGATCGATTCGGCGCTCGCGGCGCGATTGCGGGTAGCCGTGGCATGGCGGGGCCCCCTGGGACCGGGTGGACAGGCTGGTTCGCACTATACTCCACCGCGGACGCGTCGAGCCCGCCCGCCGCGGACACAGCCTAGAGGGCATCCCGAATTGCGAGGGCGGTCGTGGCGACGTCGGTCTCGCTCGTATCGAACCGCATCGGTGCCTCCGCATACGCAGGGCGGCGTTGCGCGTGCATTCGCTCGAGCGCGGGGCGGTCGCCGAACAGCGGGCGAGTCCCATCTCGTGGAATGCGACGCTCGATCGCGTCGAGCGTGGCGTCGAGCCACACCACGCGACCTCGCTCGAGCATCCAGGCGCGGAGGCCGGGATCGATGAACGTGCCGCCGCCGGTCGCGATCACGGCGCCTGCTGCGAGGAGAGACTCGATTCCGAGCAGCGCTTCGCGCTCGCGTTCGCGGAACCAGGCCTCCCCCTCCTCGGCGAAGAGGACCTGGACCGAGCGACCGCTGCGGATCGCGATCCGCTCGTCGAGATCCACAAACTCCATGCCGAGCAGGCGAGCGAGCTCACGGCCCACGGAGGTCTTGCCACTGCCCATGAATCCTACGAGAAAGACCGAGCCGTGCGCCGTCACGCTTCCACCATAGCGAATTGCAATAAAAGGCCGCTGGGGCACTTCGCCCAGCGGGCGGCCACGCGAAACGCATCTGCGGATTTTTTACACCGGCTAACCCATTGCAAAAATTACACATACTGGTCGTTTGGGCAATTTAACCCACAGCAGCACTGCTTCTAACTCGCTGTCGGATAACCCCTTACAAGTCTATCCACAATGCGTTTTGCCGCAATCCCTTTCTTGACGTCGTGCAATATCGCCCATAAAATTGCGAGCGCTTGGAGTCGGAATACCACACACCTTTCGGACGTCCGCTCCGACCGAAAGGTCGCCCCGGCTCCAGCTGCACCCAGGGAAGGGCGCGTTCACAAGTCGGCTTCCTCGCGAAGGATCGCGCGCCACTCTCGCGGGGCATCCCGCTACCGCATTCGTCAGCAGTTCCAGATCGTTGTCCGGCCGCGCTCCGCCACGCGGCGTTTCAATCGTCGGGCCCGCCCGTCACGACGAAAGCTCCCTGCAGTTACTTCTGCGTTCCGAAGCCCGGAGGTTTGGACACATGACTTCTTCATACACGGCCTGTCGCACTGCGGCGCGCTCGTGTCGCGAGTTCCTCACGCGCGGGCTGTTCGCGCTCGTGTTCGCATCCGCTGCACTCCTCGGAGTCAGCGTCGCGAATGCCGGTGGCAGCCCGACGATCGACGGAAATCTCGACGACATGATCACGTACGCCCAGTCGCTTCAGTCCTCGGGAGCCGGCTGCGGCCTGTTCATCACGGACAAGCCCGACGTCAACGGTAATCCGACGCCCGAGAACATCTACAACGACGCGAAGTTCATCCCGTGTCCGCTGCCGCAGCCGGCACTCGGAACGCACTGGGTGAACGGCGTCGAAATCTTCCGTCACGTTCTCGCCTATACGCCCGGGAGCAACACGCTCTATCTCGGCATTCGTGCCGAGGGGTTCATCGGCGACAGCGACGGCAACGGCGACCCCGACACGTTCGGCGGCGCAGGCTGCAACCTAGATGACAACATCGAGGACACTTTCGGCATTTCGGGCAACGAGCTCTACAACTGGAGCTTCGACCTGAACTGCGACGGCATCACCGACGGCCAGATCAAGGTCGCGGACAACGCGGTCACCGGAACCGGCACGCTCGCCGGCGTGACCGGGACCATCGCGTTCCGCCAGAATGCGGGATCGGGCGCCAGCGGCAAGGATCTCGAGGTCCAGATCAACCTCGTCAATCCCCTGCCGGCCGCGTTCCGCTTTGTGCGCGTCGAGGCGAACGCGTTCGACGGCCTCTCGGAGGATCGTTCGGACGGCCAGGTCTGCGTCTCGATCCCGAAGATCAACGTCCTTAAGTCCGCCGACCCGGTCGACGTCTGCGTCGGCCAGAAGACCCGCTTCACCGTGACCGTCCAGAACACGGGCCAGACCCCGCTGTCGGTGGTCGCGATCGACAACCTGCCTGCGGATCTCACCTACGCGGGCAACCTCAGCAGCTCGTGCGGAGTCGGCGCGCCGGCGGTCAACGGCAGCCAGCTCACGTTCCCCGCATTTGATCTCGCGGCGGGCGCGAACTGCACGATCAGCTTCGACGTGCTCGCCGGGCCGGAATGCTTCGGCGAGGTCGTGAACAAGGTCGACGTCACGGGCACGTTCTCCTCCGCCTGCATCAAGGAGGGTGGCGCGCTCAACGTGACCGCCAGCGCGCAGTTCGCGGTGGTGTGCAAGGCGATGCCTTGCGTCGAAGTGAGCGCAACGGGTCCGGACGCGGCTTGCCCGGGCGCGCCGGTGACCATCTCCGGCACCGCGAAGAACTGCTCGAAGGATCCGGAGACCATCGTCGTCAAGGTCAACGGCACGCAGGCCACCAGCGAGGTGGTCGCCGCCGGCCAGACGATCAAGTGGGCGCTCCAGGCCACGATGCCCGAGCAGTGCGCCGTCGGCCAGAACTCGACCTTCGCGGTCGTGGCCACCGGCACCAACGCTTGCGGCACCGACACCAAGGAAACCTCGGTCGCGGTGCGCTGCAAGGATAAGCCCTGCCTCGAACTGACTTCGGACCGTGCGCCGGCCTCGGCCTGCCCGACGGAGCCGATCACGATCTCGGGCACGGTGAAGAACTGCTCGCTCGACCCCGAGACGATCGTAGTCACGGTCAACGACGTCCAGGTGCTGAACCTCCTGGTCGCCGCGGGTGCGACCGCGCCCTACACCACGACCGTCCCGATGCCGCAGTGCACCGCGGGCCAGTCGGTGACGTTCAAGGTCTCCGCGACTGCCACGGGCGACTGCCCGCCGGCAGTGACCAAGACCGCCGACGTGACGGTGCTCTGCAAGAGCCCGCCGTGCGTCACGGTGACGGCGTCCGCGAACAAGCAGGCGGCCTGCCCGAACGAGGATGTGATCATCTCGGGCAAGGTCAAGAACTGCGGCACCGACCCGGCGAGCTACGTCGTCACGGTCGGCGGCGTGCAGGCCTACGCGGGCACGCTCGATCCGGGCGCCGAGGCTGACTACAGCCGCACGGTGTCCATGGGCGAGTGCGTCGCCAACAGCAACGTCAGCTGGGACATCGTCGCGACCGCCACGAACACCTGCGGCAGCACGGAAGACCGGAAGTCGGTCAGCGTGCGCTGCAAGGACAAGCCGTGCGTCGAGCTGTCCGGTGACGTGAATCCGAAGTCGGCCTGCCCGGGCGATGCGATCACGGTCTCCGGCACGGTGAAGAACTGCTCGCTCGAACCCGAGACGATCGTGGTCACCATCAACGACGTCCAGGTGGTCAACGAGATCTTCCAGCCCGGCCAGAGCAAGGACTACAGCAAGAGCTTCGACATGCCGCAGTGCACCGCCGGCAGCCCGGTCGCCTACAAGGTGATCGCGACGGCCACGGGCGACTGCCCGCCGGTCGCGTCGAAGACCATCGACCTGACGGTCACGTGCAAGAACCCGCCGTGCGTCACGGTGACGGCATCGGCGAACAAGCAGGCGGCCTGCCCGAACGAGGACGTGATCATCTCGGGCAAGGTCAAGAACTGCGGCACCGACGCGGCGGACTACATCGTCACGGTCGGCGGCGTGCAGGTCTACGCGGGCAATCTCCAGCCGGGCGCCGAGGCGGACTACAGCCGCACGGTCTCGATGGGTGAGTGCGTCGCCGGCAACAACGTGAGCTGGGAGGTCGTTGCGACCGCCCAGAACTCGTGCGG
>JBDTYW010000015.1:0-14836 GCA_040005445.1 Candidatus Eiseniibacteriota bacterium | reverse complement strand
TTCGGCGACGGCGACGAGTTCCACATGGCGTTCCACTTCCCGATCATGCCGCGCATGTTCATGGCGCTGCGGTTGGAGGATCGCAAGCCGCTGGTCGAGATCATCGAGCGCACGCCGGCGATCCCCGAGAGCTGCCAGTGGGGCTTGTTCCTGCGCAATCACGACGAGCTGACGCTCGAGATGGTGACTGACGCCGAGCGCGACTATATGTACGACTCGTACGCGAGCGACCCGGTGGCGCGCATCAACCTCGGGATAAGGCGGCGCCTGGCGCCGCTGCTCGAGGGCGACCGCCGGCGCATCGAGTTGATGAACGGCATCCTGATGTCGCTCCCGGGCAGCCCCGTCCTCTACTACGGGGACGAGATCGGGATGGGCGACAACGTATTCCTGGGCGATCGCAACGGCGTCCGGACGCCGATGCAGTGGAACGGCGGTTGGAACGGCGGCTTCTCGAATGCCGATCCCGAGCGCCTGTACCACCCGCTGATCTCGAACCCGATCTACGGGTACCAGGCAGTCAACGTCGAGGCGCAACGGCGCAACGAGCACTCGCTGCTCAACTGGATGCGCCGGCTGATTCAGGTCCGCAGGTCGACCGCCGTGTTCGGGCGGGGAACGATCTCGTTCCTGCTGCCGACGAATCATCGCGTGCTGGCCTACATCCGCACGCTCGGCGAGGAACAGATCCTCGTGGTCAACAACCTCTCCAGCTCCGCGCAAGCGGTGGAACTCGACCTGCACGAGCTGGCGGGCGCGATCCCGATCGAGATGTTCGGCGGCAGCCTGTTCCCGCGGATCGGCGAGAGTCCCTACACGTTGACGCTGGCGCCGTACTCCTTCTACTGGTTCCGGCTCCGCTGGCTGTAGCCGGCGAGCCCCCTTTCCGACCCGAGGGCCTGCGAGTGGCGCGATCGAGCATTCTCTCCGACGAACTCCTCCGCCAGCTGGTGGCGGTCGGGCAAGTCGACATCCTGGTCGGGGTGCCGACCTTCAACAACGCGGCCACCATCCAGTCGGTGGTGACGACGCTCCATGTCGGCCTGGCGAAGCACTTCCCGCGCGAGCGCACGGTGATCGTCAGCCCGGACGGAGGGTCGGACGACGGCACGCGGGACCTCGTGCGCGGCGCGCCGATGGCCGCGGAGGAACTGGCGGGCTCGAGCACCCTGCGCACGACGCACCGCGTGAGCGTCACCTACCCGGGGCTCCCGGGGCGCTCGGGCGGCGTGCGCACGGTGTTCGCGGCGGCGGACCTGCTGCAGGCGCGCGTGGTCGTGATCTTCGACCCGACGGTCTCGGGCATGACGCCCGACTGGGTCGAGGCGCTCGCGCGACCGGTGTGGAAGGGCGAGTCCGATCTCGTCCTCCCGATCCACCCGCGCCACCGCCTCGACGCGCCGCTGATGAGCCAGCTCGTGCGGCCGCTGCTCGGCGCCGCGTACGGCCGCCGCCTGCGCTCCAACCTGGCCGGCGACTTCGCCTGCACGGGGAAGTTCGCGGCGCGCCAGGTCGGCCGTTCGATCTGGGAGCAGGACCTGATCCTTCCCGCGCTCGACGTCTGGCTGGTCGCGACCGCGATGGGCGAGGACCTGCGGTTGAGCCAGGCGCATCTCGGCCCGGCCCACTTCGCCCCGCGTGCCGCGCGGGCCGGGCTGCCCGAGCTGTTCGCGCAGGTCGTGGGCACGGCGTTCCGCTGCCTCGACGAGAACGCCGCGGCGTGGCTCGAGCGCCTCGATCCCGCCGATCTCCCAACGCACGGGCAGCCCGGCGCTCCCGTGGGCGCGGAGCCGAGCGTGGACCTGGGGCCCATGGCCGAGCGCTTTCGATCGGGCATCCGCGACCTCGCGCCGCTGCTGCGCGAGATCCTCGCCGCGGAGACGATCGGCCGGTTGCAGGCGGCCGCGCAGGGAGCGGACATGCCCCGCATCGCCGATGCGTTGTGGGTCGAGACGGTGTACGAGTTCGCAGCTTCGGCGCACCGCGGAGTCATGAGCCGCGAGCACCTCGCGCAGGCGATGGTGCCGCTTTACCTGGGAAGAGTCGCCTCGTTCTTCAGCGAGATCGCGGCGCTGAGCGAGGAAGCATACGCGACACGGTTGGCCGCTCTCGAAGGCGAATTCGAGAGCCTGCGCCCATCGCTGGTCGAGAGCTGGAAGTCCGAAGGCGGGAGGTAAACGATGGTCGGATCGATCGCGGACGTGCTGAACACCGCGTGGCTGGACTTCATGGGCGGAGTGCAGGCGTTCCTGCCGCACCTGTTCGCCATGCTGAGCCTGGTGATCGCGGGATTCCTGATCGCGTGGGCCATGAGCTTCGTCCTGCGGCATGTCCTGCGCTGGGTGAAGTTCGACGTGCTGGCGGACCGCTTCGGCGCGGGCGCGGCCCTCAAGAAGGTGACCCTGCCCGAAGCCTCGGTGGTGGTCGCCTCGATGGTGTTCTGGCTGGTCTGGGCGGCGTTCCTCCTGTCCGGTCTTGGCGCGCTCGGATTCTCGGGCGTCGAGAATCTCTCTGCCGAGTTCATCGCGTTCCTGCCCCGCCTGGTCGTCGGCATCGTCATCCTGGTGATCGGCATGGCGGCGGCGAACTTCGCGTGGCGGGCGACGCTGCTGTCGGCGGTCAACTCGAATCTCCCCTCCGCGCGGCTCCTGAGTGGCGCGGTGCGCTGGCTGCTCGTGGCGCTCACAGTGGCGATGGCGCTCGAACAGGTCGGCGTCGCCAAGATGATCATGCTGACGGCGTTCGCAATCGCGTTCGGAGCGATCATGCTCGGCGTCGCGATCGCGATCGGCATCGGCGGCGGCCAGGTGGCGCGCCGCATGCTCGAGCGCCAGTTCCCGGAGCCCCCGAAGGACGGGGGCCGGTCCTCGGACGAGGTCTCGCACCTCTAGGAGCCCGAAGACCGCCCGATCATTCCCGCCGAAAGAGAGGAAGCCCGCATGCGCGAGACGCTGAATCCTGCCCGATGGCAGGCCGCACTCGAAGACGGGCTGTCTCGCGGACTTCCCGGCTTTCTACCCACCCAGCGCTGGTTCGGCGCGAAGGCGCGGCGCATCGAGTCGGCGCGCGCCGAGGACATCGCCTGGCTCCCCGGGAGCGCCGAGGCATGTGCGCTGGTGGTCGCGCAGGTCGAGTACACGAGCGGTCCCCCGGAGCGCTACGCGTTGCTGGTCTCGCTCTGCGCCGAGGCCCCGCCTGAGCCGGCAATCGGCGACGCGACGGTCGATGGCCGGACGCTTCACCTGGTCGAGGCCTCGAGCAGCCCACACGTGGCCACGGCCCTGCTGCGCCGCTTCGACTGCGCCCAGGACATCGCCGGAAGCCACGGCGGCCGGCTCAGGGTCGGCGACCTGCCCGCGGACGGCGAGGCGGTGCCCGGCCTGGCAGGTCTCGACGAGACGCAGGTCCGGTCCCTCGGCGCGGAGCAGAGCAACACCACGCTGCGCGTCGGTCCGGGCCGCATGTTCAAGCTGCTACGCCGGCTCGAGCCGGGCGAGAACCCCGAGCTCGAGATCGGGAGATTCCTCGTGGAACGCACCCGGTTCCGCGCGGCCCCGGAGTTGCGCGGTTCGCTCACCTGGTTTCCCGCGGACGGCGAGCCGTGCACGCTCGGCGTGCTGCAGGACCACGTCGCAAACCTTGGCGACGGCTGGCAATGGGCACTTACCGGTCTCGAGCAGCACTTCTCCGCCGCGGCCGCGCCCGAGCCCATGGTCAATGCGGTGCTCTCGCTGGGCGTCGTGACTGCGGAGTTTCATGCCGCCATCTCCTCGTGCGCGGATGCCGTGGGCTTCGCGCCGGTGTCCGTGACGCCCGAGCACGCGGCGGCCTGGCAGCGCGAATTTCGCACCCGCGTCGATCACGCCGGCAGGATGATCGAGGAAACGCACGAGCGGCTGGAGCCGACGACCCACGCGCTGTGCGAATCGCTGCTGCAGCGGCGCGCGCAACTGCTCGCGGTCGCTGACTTCGACCCGGCCGACGCCGCCGGCACGTTCGAGCTGATCCGGCTGCACGGCGACTACCACCTGGGCCAGACGCTCAAGATCCAGGACGGCTTCGTCCTGATCGACTTCGAGGGCGAGCCCGCGCGCCCGCTGCCCGAGCGGCGCGAGCTCGGCTGCGCGCTGCGCGACGTGGCGGGCATGCTCCGCTCGTTCGATTACGCGATCGAGACCGCCCGCCGCCGCGCCCCGGCAGCGGAGGTGTGGACCGGTCCGGCCCCGCCCCTGCGCGAGAGCTTTCTTGAGGCGTACGTGCAGCACGCGCTCGATCTCGGGTCGCGCTTCCTCCCCGTCGATCCCGGTGTCCGCGCGCGCTGGATCAGGTTCTTCGAAATCGGGAAGGCGCTCTACGAACTCGAATACGAGATCCAGAATCGGCCGGCCTGGCTCCCGATCCCGGCACGCGGCCTGCTGCACTTGCTCGACGGGGTGGCACTTTGAAGGTGCGCCCCGGACAGCCCTATCCGCTCGGCGCCACGTGGGACGGACTCGGCGTCAACTTTGCGCTGTTCTCCGAACACGCCACGAGCGTCGAACTCTGCCTGTTCGATTCCCCGGACGCGAGCCACGAGTCCGCGCGCCTGGTCCTCCCGGAGCAGACCGACATGGTCTGGCACGGCTACCTCTCCGGCCTTCGCCCCGGCCAGCTCTACGGCTATCGAGTGCACGGACCGTACGACCCCTCGGCGGGCCACCGCTTCAACCCGGCGAAGGTCGTGCTCGACCCCTACGCCAAGGCGATCGGCCGCATGGTGCGCTGGTGCGACGAGAACTCGGGCTACACCATCGGCCACCCCGACGCCGACCTGTCGATGGACCCGCGGGACAACGCCGCGAGCGCGCCGCTGGCGGCCGTGGTGGAATCCGCGTTCACGTGGGGAGACGATCGGCCGCCGCTCACGCCGTGGCACGAGACGGTGATCTACGAGCTGCACGTGCAGGGCTTCACCCGGCGGCATCCGCGCGTCCCTGATGCGCTGCGCGGCACCTACGCGGCGCTCGCGACCGAGCCGGTGCTCGATCACCTGCGCGGGCTCGGGGTGACGGCGGTCGAGATCATGCCCGTCCATCACCATGTCAACGACCGTCACCTGGTCGAGCGCGGGCTCACGAACTACTGGGGCTACAACACGCTTTCGTACTTCGCCCCCGAGCTGCGCTATGCGTCCTCCCCCGCGCCGGCGGAGGCGCTGCGCGAGTTCAAGACCATGGTGCGCGCGCTGCACGCCTCGGGCATCGAGGTCATCCTCGACGTGGTCTACAACCACACGGGGGAAGGCAACCAGCTCGGGCCGACGCTGTCGCTGCGCGGGATCGACAACGCGTCATACTATCGCCTGTTCGAGCAGGACCAGCGTCACTACATCGACTTCACGGGCTGCGGCAACACGCTCAACATGACCCACCCGCGCGTGCTCCAGCTGATCATGGACAGCCTGCGCTACTGGGTCACCGAGATGCACGTCGATGGCTTCCGCTTCGACCTGGCGAGCGCGCTCGCGCGCGAGCTGTTCGCCGTCGACAAGCTGGGAGCGTTCTTCGACATCATTCACCAGGATCCGATCATCTCGCAGGTCAAGCTCATCGCCGAGCCCTGGGACCTGGGCGAGGGCGGCTACCAGGTCGGGAACTTCCCCGTGCTGTGGACGGAGTGGAACGGTCGCTACCGGGACGCCCTCAGGCGCTTCTGGCGTGGCGATGGCGGCATGATTTCCGAGCTCGCGACGCGGCTTGCGGGCAGCTCGGACCTGTACGCCAACAGCGGGCGCCGGCCGTACGCAAGCATCAACTTCCTGACGTCGCACGACGGCTACACGCTCCAGGACCTGGTGAGCTACGAGCACAAGCACAACGAAGCCAACGGGCACGACAACACCGACGGTGACAATCATAACCTGAGCGCGAACGGGGGCGTCGAGGGTGAAACCGACGATCCCGCGGTGATCGCTCTGCGCGAGCGCCAGAAGCGGAACCTCCTGGCGAGCCTCCTGCTCTCGCAGGGCGTGCCGATGCTCCGCGCCGGCGACGAGCTGAGCCACACCCAGCGCGGCAACAACAACGCCTACTGCCAGGACAACGAGATCAGCTGGCTGAAATGGAACCTGGATGACCGGGGCCGCGCGTTTGAGGAGTTCGCGCGCCACCTCCTGCGCCTGCGCGAGGAGAATCCCGCGCTGCGGCCCCGCCGCTTCATGCACGGGGAGCCGGCGCCGGGGAGCGGCACCAAGAACATCACCTGGTTCAAGCCGACCGGCCGCGAGATGAGCGACCGGGACTGGCATGCACAGGAGACGCGGACGCTCGGCGTGCGCCTGCACGTCGAGGGCATCGCTGACCCGGATCCCGACGTGGCCGTTCCGGCGAACACGCTGACCATGCTGTTCAACGCCGGCGCCGAGTCCACCCCGTTCCGGATGCCCGCGCTCGAGGCCGAGGAGCAGTGGGAACTCCTGCTCGACACGCACGAGGAGCCGCCGCGCCGGCGCGTCTTCCGCGGCAACCAGCGCTACGACTTGAGGGACCGCACGGTGGCGGTTCTGCGCAAGGTTCGAATCCAGAAGGAGGAGCGATGAACGAGACCAAGATCAGGAAGAGGGCCCCCCGCAAGCAGGCCGTCGTGGACCGATTTCCGGAGGACGGGACCCGGCGGGTCGTGGTCGAAAACGTACTGCCGAGCGTGGAGGACGGGCGCTACGCGGTGAAACGCACCGTGGGAGAGGAACTCGAAGTCACGGCGGACGTGTTCGCCGACGGGCACGGCAGCTTGCGCGCGGTGCTCAAGTACCGCCCCGCCGGCAGCTCCACGTGGACTGAGACGCCGATGGAGGAGGTCGAGAACGACGAGTGGCTGGCCTCGTTCCCGCTCGAGCAGGCGGGATTTCACGAGTACACGGTCGAGGCCTGGCTCGATACGTTTGGGACCTGGCGCGACGAGCTCGAGAAGAAGTCCGCGGCCGGCCTCGATGTCGGCAGCGAGCTGCTCGAGGGGGCCCGAATCGTGCGCGAGGGCGCCGAGCGCGCCCAGGGCCGCGCCCGCACGTGGCTTGCGGCCCGCGCCGCCGTGCTCACCGGCGGCGAATTGCAAACGGCGTGCGTCGTCGCCGCACTCGCGGAGGACCTCGAGGAGGCGATGGCGCGCGTCCCCGACCGCAGCCGCGCCGCCGCCGCCGGTCGCACGCTGCGGGTGTGGGCCGACCGCGAGCGCGGCCGCGTCGGCGCGTGGTACGAGATGTTCCCGCGTTCGGCCGGGACCGATCCCGGCCGCGGCGCGACGCTCGCCGAAGCCGCTGCGCGCCTGCCCGACATCGCGGCGCTCGGCTTCGACGTGGTCTACCTGCCGCCGGTCCATCCGATCGGGCGGACGCACCGGAAGGGCAAGAACAACTCGCTCGTCGTGGCGCCGGGCGACCCCGGCAGCCCGTGGGCGATCGGCTCCGCCGACGGCGGGCACACTGCGGTGGATCCCGCGCTCGGCACGCTCAAGGACTTCGACCGCTTCGTCGCGGCCGCCGCGCAGGCCAGGCTGGAAGTGGCGCTCGACCTCGCGTACCAGTGTTCGCCCGATCATCCCTGGGTGCGCGAGCACCCCGACTGGTTCCGCCACCGCCCGGACGGCTCGATCAAGTTCGCGGAGAACCCGCCCAAGAAGTACCAGGACATCTATCCGCTCGACTTCGAGTGCGTAGACTGGCGCGGGCTCTGGCAGGCGCTGCTCGAAGTGGTGCAGTTCTGGATCGGCCACGGCGTGCACATCTTCCGCGTGGACAATCCCCACACCAAGCCGTTCCTGTTCTGGGACTGGATGATCGCGGAGATCCAGCGCGAGCACCCCGACGTGATCTTCCTGGCGGAGGCGTTCACGCGTCCGCGCGTGATGGAGCGCCTCGCCAAGGGCGGCTTCACGCAGTCCTATAGCTACTTCACTTGGCGCAACACCAAGGCGGAATTGACCGAGTACTTCACCGAGCTGACCGAGGAGCCGGTGCGCGAGTACATGCGGCCGAACCTGTTCGCCAACACGCCCGACATCCTGCACGAGTACCTGCAGGTCGGGGGGCGTGCCGCGTTCCAGGTCCGCCTCGTGCTCGCGGCGACACTCGGGGCGAGCTACGGCATCTACGGGCCCGCGTTCGAATTGTGCGAGGCGACGCCGGTGACTCCCGGCAGCGAGGAGTACCTCGACTCGGAGAAGTACGAGTTCAAGGTGTGGGATCACGATCGCCCCGGCAACATCCGTGAGTTCGTCCGGATCGTCAATCGCGCGCGCCGCGAGCACCCGGCGCTCTGCTTCGATCACCGGCTGCAGTTCTGCCCGGTCGAGGGCGACGAGCTCATCGGGTACATGAAGACGACCCCCGATCTGGAGAGCATCGTGCTCGTGGTCGTGAACCTCGATCCGCACCGCGTGCAGCACGGCTTCGTCGAGGTCCCGATCGCGAACCTGGGCATTCCCGCGGACCAGCCCTACCAGGTCCACGACCTCTTGAGCGACGAACGCTACCTGTGGACGGGCGCGCGCAACTACGTGCGGCTCGACCCGGCCGTCATGCCCGCGCACGTCTTCGTGGTGTACCGGAAGATCCATACCGAACGGGATTTCGACGACTACCAGTGAGGATGATGGCCCGCGCCGAGGCGCGCGGGCGGGAAAGGAGACGCCCATGGAGCGCCTGCCGCTGGAATCCGTCCGACTGACGGACATGGACCTGCACCTGTTTGCCGAGGGCACCCACCTTCGGATGTACGAGAAGATGGGCGCGCACCCGGTCCACTCGGGCGGGGTCGACGGAACCCACTTCGCGGTCTGGGCCCCGAACGCGCGCACGGTTTCGGTCGTGGGCGACTTCAACGAGTGGCGCCCCGGCACACACGCGATGGCGCTGCGCGAGTCGTCCGGGATCTGGGAGGCGTTCGTGCCGGGCGTGGACGTCGGTGCGCTCTACAAGTACGCGATCGAGTCCCGCCTCGGCGATTACCGCACCGAGCGAGCGGACCCGTACGGCTTCGCGACCGAGTTGAGGCCCCAGACCGCCTCGCGCGTCTGCTCGCTCGACGTGCACGCATGGAACGACGCGGAGTGGATGAAGCGCCGGGGCGCGGCGCAACGGCTCGACGCTCCGATCTCCGTGTACGAGGTGCACCTCGGCTCGTGGATGCGCGCGCCCGACGAGGGCGACCGCTGGCTGACCTACGGCGAACTCGCCGATCGCCTCGTGCCCTACCTCAAGGAGATGGACTACACGCACGTCGAGCTGATGCCGATCACCGAGCACCCGTTCGACGGCTCGTGGGGCTACCAGACCGTCGGCTACCATGCGCCCACGAGCCGCTTCGGCCCGCCCGAGGGCTTCATGGCGCTGGTCGACGCGCTCCACCGCGCGGGGATCGGCGTGATCCTCGACTGGGTGCCGGCGCACTTTCCGCGCGACGGCCACGGCCTGGCATTCTTCGACGGTACGCACCTCTACGAGCACGCCGATCCGCGCCAGGGCCAGCACCCCGACTGGGGCACGCTGATCTTCAACTACGGGCGCAACGAGGTGCGGAACTTCCTGCTCTCGAACGCGCTGTTCTGGATGGATCGCTACCACATCGACGGCCTGCGCATCGACGCCGTCGCCTCGATGCTCTACCTCGATTACTCGCGCAAGGCCGGCGAATGGATCCCGAACCGCTTCGGCGGGCGCGAGAACCTCGACGCCGTCGACTTCCTGCGCCAGCTCAACGCAAAGGTCTATGCCGCGCATCCGGACGCGATCGTGATCGCCGAGGAGTCCACCGCCTGGCCCGGCGTGTCGCGGCCCACGCACCTCGGCGGACTGGGCTTTGGTTACAAGTGGGACATGGGCTGGATGCACGACTCGCTCGACTACCTGTCGAAGGACCCGGTGTTTCGGCGCTTCCACCAGGAGAAGCTCACGTTCCGAATGATGTACGCCTACTCGGAGAACTTCATGCTGCCGCTGTCGCACGACGAGGTCGTGCACGGCAAGGGATCGCTGCTCGGCAAGATGCCCGGCGATGAATGGCAGCAGTTCGCGAACCTCCGGCTGCTGCACGCGATGATGTACGCTCAGCCCGGCAAGAAGCTGCTGTTCATGGGCGGCGAGTTCGGCCAGCGGCGGGAGTGGAACCACGACCGAAGCCTCGACTGGCACCTGCTCGAGCAGCCGCTGCACGCCGGCGCTCGCCGCCTCGTGCAGGACCTGAACCACCTCTACCGCAGCACGCCTGCGCTGCACGAACTCGACCACGATCCCGCCGGATTCGAGTGGGTCGACTGCAACGACTCCGAGCAGAGCGTGCTCAGCCTGCTGCGCAAGGGTCGCGATCCGTCGCAGGTGCTGCTCGCCGTGCTCAACTTCACGCCAGTCCCGCGCCACCAGTATCGCGTGGGCGTGCCGTTCGCCGGGGAGTGGCGCGAGGTGCTCAACACCGACGCGACGGTGTACGGAGGGAGCGGGCAGGGCAACCTGGGCTTGATCGAGAGTCGCCCCGTGCCCTGGCACGGCCGCGAGCAATCGCTGTCGATCGTCGTGCCCCCGCTCGGCATGACCGTGTTCGCGGCGCCGGTCGCCGCCCGCGCGGGCGGCGATCGTTGAGCAGGCACCTCGCCATGGGCGCGATCGTCGAGCCCGCGGGCACGCGCTTTCGCGCGTGGGCCCCGGACGCGCGCACGCTCGAGGTCGTGCTCGAAGCCACGGGCCGCCGGGCCCCGATGTCCGCGGATTCGGCGGGCGTGTTCGATGCGTTCGTCGAGGGCATGACCGCCGGCGATCGCTACCGGCTCTCGATGGACGGCGCGCCCCCGCTGCCCGATCCCGCCTCGCGGCGTCAGCCCGAGGGCGTGCATGGCCCCTCGGAGGTCGTCGATCCGCGCGGCTTTGCCTGGACCGACGCGGAGTGGCGCGGCGTCGCGCTCGAGGATCTCGTCCTCTACGAACTGCACGTCGGCACGTTCACGCCCGAGGGTACGTTCGCCGCCGCCGCGGAAAAGCTGGCGGACCTGCGCGACCTGGGCGTCACCGCCGTCGAGCTGATGCCGCTCGCCGACTTCCCCGGCAACCGCAACTGGGGTTACGACGGCGTCGCGCTGTTCGCGCCGGCGCGCTGCTACGGCCCGCCCGACGACCTGCGGCGCCTGGTCGACACGGCGCACGGGCTCGGCATGGCGGTCCACCTCGACGTGGTCTACAACCACTTCGGCCCCGACGGCTCGTACGCCGCGGCTTTCAGCCGGCGCTTCTTCTCCGAGCGCCACAAGAGCCCGTGGGGCGCGGGCATCAACCTCGACGGTGAGCACTCCTCGGGCGTGCGCGCGTTCTTCATTGCGAACGCCGTGCACTGGGTCCGCGAGTACCACATCGACGGCCTGCGCATCGACGCCACGCACGCCATGGTCGACGACGGCCCGCGCCACTTTCTGGTCGACCTCGCCGAGCAGACCCGGCTCGCCGCCGGCGCGCGCGGCCAGCTGCTGGTGGCCGAGGACTCGCGCAACCTCGATGTCCTCGTGCGCCCCGAGACCGAAGGCGGCTTCGGCCTCGACGCGGTGTGGGCCGACGACTTTCACCACGAAGTCCGCGTGCTCCTGGCCGGCGACCGCGAGGGCTATTACGCCGACTTCCGTGGCGACGCGCGGGACCTGGCCACGATCCTCGAGCGCGGGTGGCTCTATTGCGGCCAGCACTCGGCCGATGCGGGTCACACGCGCGGATCCGATCCGGCGGGCATCCCGCCCCGACGCTTCGTGATCTGCCTCCAGAACCACGACCAGACCGGCAACCGCGCGCTCGGCGAGCGCCTGCACCACCAGGTCGAGCCCGCGGCGTATCGCGCCGCCTCGGCGCTCCTGCTGTGCGCGCCCCAGACGCCTTTGCTGTTCATGGGGCAGGAGTGGGCGGCGAGCACGCCGTTCCAGTTCTTCACCGATCACGAGCCGGACCTCGGCCGCCTCGTCACCGCCGGGCGGCGCGAGGAGTTCGCGCGCTTCCCCTCGTTTGCCGAGCAGGACGCGCGCGGCTCGATTCCCGATCCCCAGGCGCGCTCGACCTTCGAGGCCAGCCGCCTGCGCTGGGACGAGAGAGCGCGCGAGCCGCACGCCTCGATGCGGCGGCTCTATCGCGCCCTGCTCGCGCTGAGGCGCGCCGAACCGTCACTCCGGCATGCCGCACCCCTTGCCCACGAAGTCGTCGGCGTCGACCGCGCATGCCTCGTGCTCAGGCGCGAGAGCCCGGGCGGCGCGCCGCTCGTGCTCGTGGTGCGGCTCGCGGGCGACGGCACCTTGGACGTGCCGAGGGAGTTGCTGCGCGGCGCGTCCGTCGCCGGGTGGCAGCCCCGCCTCAGTACCGAGGACCCGGCCCATGCGCCCGATTCGCAGCCGATCGGGATCGCGCCGCTCGGCGATTCCATTCGCCTCGCATTTTCCCGCCCGGGCGCCGTCCTGCTCGGGCCCGGCGGGAGCCCCGCTTGAACGATCCATCGAAGCCGCGGCCGCGCGTGCCGGTCTCGACGTACCGGCTCCAGTTTCGTCCCGACTTCGGGTTCGCCGACGCGGCGGCGCTCGCCCCCCAACTCGCCCGGCTCGGCGTGACCGACCTCTATCTTTCGCCGTGCTTCCAGGCGAGTCCTCACAGCCCGCACGGCTACGACCTCACCGACCACAATCGCCTGAGCGAGGATCTCGGCGGCGAGGCGGGTTGGGCCGCGTTCACGTCCGCGCTCGCCGGGCTCGACATGGGCGCGATCCTCGACTTCGTGCCGAACCACATGGGCGTCGACGACCCGCGTTCGAACCCGTGGTGGTGGGACGTGCTCGAGAACGGCAACTGCTCGCCCTATGCGCGCTTCTTCGACATCGATTGGGATCCGGTCAAGCCCGAGCTGCGCGGCAAACTGTTGCTGCCGGTGCTGGGCGACCAGTACGGGCGCGTGCTCGAGCGCGGCGAGCTGCGGCTCGAGTACACCGGCGGCGCGCTCTGCCTGCGCTACTTCGAGCGGACGTTCCCGATCAACCCGCGCCGGGCCCCGATCGTGCTGCGCCACGACCTGGCGGAGCTCGAGGCGCAACTCGGCGAGTCCGACGCGAACCTGCGCGAGTTCCTGAGCGTGCTCACGAGCCTGGGCAACCTGCCGTCGGTGCTCGAGACCGACCGCGAGCGCGTGGCCGAGCGCCAGCGCGAGAAGGAGATCGCCCGTGCGCGCCTCGAGCGCCTCACCGGCCACTCGGGTGCGATCCGCGAGCACGTCGAGCGCAGCGTCGCCGCGTTCAACGGCCAGCCCGGGGATCGCGCGAGTTTCGCAGCGCTGCACGACCTGCTCGAGCTGCAGGCCTACCGGCTGGCATACTGGCGGACCGCGTTCCACGAGATCAACTACCGGCGGTTCTTCGACGTGAACGGGCTGGCCTCCCTGCGCATGGAGGACCCCGAGGTGTTCGCGATGGCGCACCGGCGCCTGCTGCGCATGGTGGCCGACCGCCAGGTCACCGGGATTCGGCTCGATCACATCGACGGCCTGTTCGATCCGCGGGCGTATCTCGACCAGCTCGCCGGCGCCCTGCGCGCCGCGCTGGACGCGCCGGACGGCGGCGAGCCGCCGGCCACGGGGACGCCCGGGCTCCCGGCGTACGTCGTCGTCGAGAAGATCCTCTCGCCGGGAGAGCGCCTGCCGGAGTCGTGGGCCACGCACGGCACGACCGGCTACGAGTTCCTCAACCAGCTCAACGGCCTGTTCGTCGATCCTTTGGGAAACCGCCCGCTCGCCCAGACGTTTCGCGGCTTCACGCGCCGGCGCGGGAGCTTCGAGGACACGGTCTACACGAGCAAGAAGATCGTGATGGAGAGCACGCTGGCGAGCGAACTGAACATGCTGGCCCGCGCCCTGAACGTCGTCTCCGAGCACGACCCCTATGCGCGCGACTTCACGCTCAACAGCCTGCACGACATGCTGCTCGAGGTCGTGGCCTGCTTCCCGGTCTACCGTACGTACGTGGCGCGCGACGCCAGCTCCGAGGATGCGCGGCTGATCCACGACGCGATCGCACGCGCGATCGATCGCAATCCGGGCATCGATGTCTCGATCTTCGCGTTCTTCGAGAACGTCGCGCTCGATCCCGACGGCGGCGCGCTTCCCGAATCCGAGCACCGGCGGCGGCGCGAGTTCATGATGAGGCTCCAGCAGTACACGGGCACGGTGCAGGCCAAGGGCGTCGAGGATACGTCGTTCTACCGCCACCACGCCCTGCTCTCGCTCAACGAGGTCGGCGGCTCGCCACAGCGCTTCGCGGTCTCGCCGGCGGAGTTCCACGCCCTGAACCGGGAGCGGCAGGAGCGCTGGCCCTGGGCGATGCTCAGCACCTCGACGCACGACACCAAGCGCGGCGAGGACGCGCGCGTGCGCCTCAACGTGCTGTCGGAGATCCCGGGCGAGTGGCGGCGCGAGGTGACGCGCTGGTCGCACCTGAACGCGGCGAACCGCACACGCCTGGGCCGCGGGTGGTCGCCCGACCGCGGCGACGAGTACCTGTTCTACCAGGCGCTGCTCGGCGCGTGGCCGGCGGTCGGCGCCGACCTGGGCGCGCTCTCCTCGCGCTTGCGCGACTACATGCTGAAGGCGATCCGCGAGTCCAAGCTGCACACCAGCTGGATCCAGGAGAACCCCGACTACGAGCGCGCGACGGCGAACTTCGTCGAGCAGTGCCTGACCGGGCGCCGCGCCCGGGCGTTCCTCGACTCGTTCGAGCCGCTCGCCATGCGGGTCGCGCGATGCGGCGCCGTCCAGTCGCTGGCCCAACTCGTGCTCAAGCTCGCCTCCCCGGGCGTGCCGGACTT
>JBDTYW010000014.1:0-15485 GCA_040005445.1 Candidatus Eiseniibacteriota bacterium | reverse complement strand
GCGCCGGCCGGTCCGCCTGGTGCGAGGCCCACACCATGGACGCGAGGCCGGAGGCGAGCACCGGGGCGTAGACCTTCCACAGGTCGAGAGGGCCGAAGAACTCCTTGAGCACGAACGGGATCACCACGAACAGGCCGGTGAGGGCGGCATGCAGCGCGGCGATGCCGCCGTCGAGCACGAGCAGGGAGCGGTCGTGGAGCAACGACTTCGCCTCGTGCCACGACCACGGCGGGGCCGGTCGCCCCGAACCTGCCTGGGACTCTCCGCTGGCAGAAATCGACCGCGGCAGTCCCGCGTGGCCGATGCGGGGCACGAGCCGACCCGGCACCAGCAGCTCGAAGAGGACCGCGCCGACCGCGGTCAGGCCGGCGGCGAGCCCGAACACCGCGGGTACGCCGAAGTGGGCCGAGGTGAGCGGCCCGAGCAGAAATCCTCCGGCGAAGGCGACGCCGAGCACTCCGCCCATGAGCGCCATCGCGCGCGTGCGCACGTGCTCGCGCGTGACGTCGCCGATGAGCGCAATCAGGGTCGAAGCCATCGCTCCCACGCCCTGGACCAGGCGCCCTACGATCACCATCTGGATCGAATGCGACATCGCGACGATCAGGCAGCCGAGCGCGAACACGAGCAGGGAGCCCAGGATCACGAGGCGGCGGCCCCGCACGTCCCCGAGCAGGCCGGCAGGGACCTGGAAGATCGCCTGCGTCAGGCCGTACGCGCCGACGGAGAGCCCGACCAGGAACGGCGTGGCCCCCGGCAGGCTCGCCGACCAGGTCGACATGATGGGCAAAGCCATGTACAGGCCGAGCATGCGCAGCGCGTAGACGCCGCTGGCGCCGAGGACAACGGTGAGTTCATCGCGATGGAACGGGGACCGGGGGGCGGCGGGTGGGGTCATGGGCGCATTCTAGCGCGCCTTGCCGCGGAGAGGGGTGGCGGCTATGATCCCGCGCAATGATCGGCTTCGTCCGCGGGTTCCTGCTTGGGTTCGCTGGCTTCCTCGCCGGGTTGCAGGATCTGGCCCAGTTCTCCGGACGGGTCGTGAGCCGCAGCTTCCGGCCGCCATTCTATTGGCGCGATACCTACGAGCAGGCCTACATGGCCGGCGTGGGGTCGTTGCACCTCGCGCTCATCTCCGCGTTCTTCGCCGGCCAGGCGCTCGGGCTCCAGTTCTCGCGTCAGCTCGCGGAGACCGGCTCGACCACGCTTCTCGGCATGCTGATGACGATCTCCGTCGTGCGCGCGCTCGGACCCGACCTGATCGGCCTCGTGGTGGCGGCCCGGCTGGCCTCGGGGTACACCGCCGAGATCGGCGCCATGAAGAGCGCGAACCAGATCGACGCCATGGTCGCGTTCGGCACGGATCCGATCCGCAAGCTCGCCGTGCCGCGCTTCCTGTCGCTGCTCGTCATGTTGCCGGCGCTGGTGATCCTGGGCGACCTGGTGGCGCTGATCGGCGGCGCGATCATGGCGCACTTCGTGGCGCACATCTCGCTCACGCTGTACTGGCAGCAGGTGCAGCGCAACCTGAGCTACGGCACGATCCTGATCGGCCTCGCGAAGCCGGCCGTGTTCGCCTGCCTGATCTCCTGGATCGGTTGCTGGAAGGGTTTCACGACCACGGGCGGAACGCGCGGAGTGGGCATGTCGACCACCGAGTCGGTCACGCTGTGTTCGGTGCTGATCCTGATCTTCGACTTCATCCTGACCCGCGTCCTGTTCTCGATCCTGCACTGGTGAGGCGCGCATGATCCGTTTCGAGCACGTCGACTACAGCATCGGGGGCCGCAAGATCCTGGAGGACGTCTCCTTCCAGGTGGTGAAGGGCACGACCAAGATCATCCTCGGGCCCTCGGGCATCGGCAAGAGCACGGTGCTGCGCCTGATCCTCGGCCTGGTCAAGCCCGAGCGCGGGGACATCCTGGTCGACGGCGAGAGCGTCGTGAGCGCGAGCGGCGACCAGCTCAACGGCATCCGCCAGCGCATCGGCATGGTGTTCCAGGACGGCGCCCTGTTCGACTCGCTCACGGTGGGGGAGAACATCGGCTTCTGGCTGCTCGAAAACAGCGACGCCTCGCTCGACGAGGTCGATCGTATCGCGCGCGAGAAGCTCGTGCTCGTCGGCCTCGACCCGGAGCTGATCGACTCGATGCCCGACGAGCTGTCGCTCGGCATGCAGCGCCGGGTCGCGATCGCGCGGGCTCTGGCCTCGGGGCAGCCCAAGGTCATCTTGTACGACGAGCCGACGACCGGGCTCGACCCGAACTCGCTCGAAATGGTGACCGACGTGATCCTTCGCCTGCGCGCGGACCTGAGCATGACCTCGATCGTGGTTACGCACCAGATCCCCGACGCGCTCAAGGTCGGCACCGACTACCTGTTCCTGTTCGATCGTACGGTTCACTTCGAGGGCCACGCGCGCGAGCTCGCGACCAGCGTCGATCCGGACCTCGCGCACTTCCTCGATCCGTTCAAGAAGAGCCTGATCACCGCGGTCGCCAACTTCAGCGCGACCTCGGCGGGCTCCGGCGCCGCCTCGGCGGCCGAAAGGACGCACCCGCAATGAAACGATCCGGCGAGATCCGTTGGGGCGAGCTGCGAGTCGGCCTGCTGCTGTTCGTGGCGATGGCACTATTCCTGTGGGCATCGATCCAGGGCGGGTCGAACCTGTTCAAGAAGCAGTACGCGTTGCACTCGCTCTTCCCGAACGTGCAGGGCGTGGTCGGCGGCGCAGCGATCTGGTACCAGGGCGTCGAGGTCGGCAGCGTCAAGAGCCTTACGTTCGTCCCGAGCGGGGATTCGTCCCGGGTCCTCGTGACGTTCAAGATCAACGAGCGGGTCTGGCCGCTGATCAAGCGCGACTCGCGGGTGCGCATCCAGGCGCTGAACCTGTTCGGCGAGAAGTTCATCGAGGTCACGCCGGGTTCCGCGAGCGCGCTGCGCGTGGCGGAAGGCGACACGCTGGCCTCCGACAAGCCGACCGACATCGCCGAACTCATGGCGCGCGGCGACAAGATCGTCGACAAGCTCGCGCTCACGATGGACGACCTGCATGCCGTGCTGGCGAAGGTCCGCAAAGGCGAGGGGTCGCTCGGCAAGCTCACGAACTCCGACGAGCTGTACGTCAGCCTGAACCGCACGATCCGCAATGCCGAGACGCTGACCGCGCACCTGGACCGCTCCCAGGGGGAGATGCGCGCCTCGCTGGTCTCGCTCACGACCACGCTCGACTCACTCGCCAAGCGCGTCGATCGCGGCGAGGGCACGCTCGGCCGCATGGCGAAGGACCCGGCGCTCTTCGACCACATGGCGAGCGCGAGCTCGCGCCTCGACTCGACGCTGGCCCGGGTCGAGCACGGGGAGGGGAACCTCGGGAAGCTCTCGAAGGACGAGAAACTGTACCGAAACCTCGAGGAGTCGCTGACGCACCTCAACGAGCTGATGGCCGACATCCAGCGTAACCCCAAGAAATACTTCAGCTTCAGTGTCTTCTAGCCGGCCCGCGGAAGCCTCGATCCGGGTCCGGTGACCCCGGGCCGACCCCGTAACTTGTTGTAAGGGCTCCCGCCCACGAGACCTGCAGAGCACCGCCCACCCTGCCGATATCGATGTCTGATAGACTGTTCGCACCTCGACAGGGGCCCTGGAGCCGGGCGCGACGCCCGGAAAGCGTTGCGCATGCAAGATCCAGCGCGTCGAGTCGGCAGGAGCTTCACGCCCCTGCCTCCCGAAGACATCGAAACCTGGCGTAAGCGCTCGCGGTCCCGCCATCGACACGCGTCGCAATTGCCGCGGCTTTTTCTCTTTCTGGTGGCGGGCGCTCTCGTGATCTGGCTGGCCTGTTTGCTCTCGGCGGCGCTCCTCAGCGTCAGCGGCAAGTTTCCGACGCTCGCGGCTTCCGACGCCGACGCAGCGACGACCCTCAATTGCGCCGTCAAGTCGTGCGGCACCGGCGCGACCCAGGACTTCTCCTATTCCCCGCCTTCGAACAGCTGGGCCGTCGTGGGCGCGCGCTCGACCGCGACCACGGGCGACGCGCGCATCTGCCTCTATGCCGACGCGGCGTACACGCAGCAGCGCGCCTGCTCGAATGCCAGCGCCGGCTTCGGCGGCGTGGAATTCACGGTGATGGACTTCCACCACAGCCCCGCGGTCACGAATTACGCGCGCACCGAGCGGCTCTCGGGCAGCGGCGAGGTCTGCACCCAGCTCGATTGCGGCGCGACCACGATCACGGTCGACGCCGCGCCGATCGTGCCGTCGTGGACGGCGGGGGACGTGGTGCGGATCTACAACGTCCCCGTCGTCGCCGGCCAGACCTATCGCGCGGACATCTCGACCTCCGGCCTGACCCCGACCGCCGACTTCGGGCTCGCGGTCTTCGACTCGCACGGGCAGGCGAACTATGCGGCCGGGCGCACCTCGGCGATCGCGCTCGCGGATCGCCGCGCCAGCGCGCAGGGCGAGGGCGTCTACTTCGAGGCGACCGCTACCGACACGCTCGGATTGGTCGTGTGGGTCAACAACGCCGCCGGCTCGGGCAGCTACCGCCTCGAGGTTCGGACGGTGACGCGCATCCAGCCGAACACCCCGGTCACGTACTCCGGCACTTCGCAGCGAGACTTCTTCACGATCCCGTCGGCGCCGCGGGGTTGGAGCGTGCTGTCCCTGCGGCCGGGGTCCGGATCGCCTGCGCCCGACGCGGACCTGAGGCTCTACGATTCCCCCGACTACCTGGGCCTCCTCGGCAAGTCGAGCGCCGAGGCCGGCGTCGTCGACTTCATCGTCGCCGACTACGCGAACGCGCCCGAGGATACGGGCGCGGTCCTCATGATCTCGCTCGGGCCGCTGGGCACCTATCGGCTGGAATGGACCGAGCACCCGCCGGTGCTGCTCGCGGGCGCCGACGACGCCCTCGACCTCGGCACGGCGGGCCACGTCGGGGTGGGGCGCGTGGTGAGCCTGTCGGCCGGCGTGGAGTACCAGTTCCTGTTCGATCCCGCCGACGGCACGCGCGGCGATGCCGCGCTCGGGCTCTACGGACCGCGCGCCACCAAGCCCGTGTTCACCTACGGCACGCGCGCGGACTCGATCGCCGGCTCGGACGCGTTCGCCGAGAGCCCGACCGGCTGGGCGAGCGGCGACGGCGTCGAGACCTTCTTCGTGACGCCCGCGCTCACCGGGAGCTACCTCTTGTACGTCTACCAGAAGCGCACCCAGGGCGTGGTCGGGAGCCTCCGGTTCTTCCCGACCACCCTGCTGGGAACTCCTCCGTGGCCCTCGGCCCGCGTGCCGGTCGCGCTGGCCACCCCGTGGCCCTCCCCGGCGCACGGGGCCGCCACGATCCACCTGCGCTGCGACCTCGAGCGGGCCGAGCCCCAGGCCCGGCTCGTGATCCATGACCTCAGGGGCCGGGCGGTGCGGCGCGTTCTCGACGGGCCGCTCGCCGCAGGGACGACCGTCCTGAGCTGGGACGGGCGCGATGAAAGCGGTTTCATCGCTCCCCCGGGGCTCTATTTCGCGCGATTGTCGACGTCCCGGGGCTCGGCGAGCCGGCCGATCGCCTGGTTGCGCTAGGGGGGTCCCCCGCGGGCCGGTCAAGCTCCTGCAAAGGCCGGATGGGTCGGGAAAACTCGGGAACCGTCCCCGGGAACCCGGGTAGTACCCGCCAGGGAGCAGAACAGGCAGCAACACAGAACACCTCCATTCGGGCAACGCACGGCGACAGGGGACCCCACCGGGTCCCCTTCGCTGTTCCCGGGCACATCGGGCTGGACGATCGGGCGTTGGGTGCTACTATTCCGGGGCACCTTGAGAACCGAAAAGACCTCCGCGCCCGACATCGAAGATGGCTCTCGATCGTGTTCCCGGCTCCGCGAAGGTTCGACGGCCCGGGGGGATTTCCCCGGCGGGGTGTTCAGGGGCCTCTTTCCTTCGAGAGAGGCCCTTTGACTTGCCTGCTGGCCCCGCCGCCCGTCGATGTGACAGACTGCGCCCCATGCTTCGATTCGGCCTGCCGCGCTTCGTCCTTCCAGCCTTCGTCCTGTTCGCTCTCCTGGGCCTCGCTCCCGCGGGTCCGGCGCGCGCGGACGTGACGGGCTTGCGCGCCACGCCGTCGACGATCTCGCCCAACGGTGACGGTCAGAGGGACCGCACCGTCCTCAGCTGGACGGTGGCGGGGGGCGTCGCGGACTCGATCCATATCACCGTGCGCCGATCGGGCTCGAACCCGCTGCTGGCCCCGCTGCGGACGTTCCTCCTGACGGCGCGCCCGGTCGGCCGGGACTCGCTCGAGTGGGACGGCAGGGACGGCGGCGGGAGCCTGTTGCCCGACACGCTCTACTCCGTGCGCCTGACCGAACGCGACAACACAGGAGCCATCGTCGCCGAGGCGGTGGTCGCGGTCGAACTCGACACCACCGCGCCGCCCGTGCCCGTGATCGCAGGCCCGGCCGACACGGCCGTCACCGACACGTCGTACGCGTTCGCCGGGATCGCCGCGGCCGCCGACACGGTGATCCTGTTCCGCGCCGGCGTTCCATTCGACACCCTCGCCGTGGACCTGGAATCGCAGTCGTTCGGGATCAATGTCCGCCTGGCCGAAGGGGACAACCTGCTCGCCGTGCAGTCCTACGACCGCGGGTACAACTTTTCGCCCCAGACCACCGCGATCAACGTGCGCTACGTGAATACGCCGGACCTCGCGTCCTTGCGGGCGCTCCCCGACAAGTTCTCGCCGAACGGGGACGGCATCCTCGACTCGACCCGCGTGACCGCCACCATCGACGCGCCGACCAGCCGCCTCAGCGTCGTGATCCGCAAGGGCGCACTCGTCACCAATGCCGAGGACACGTCCCTCCCGGTGACCGTCCTGAACGACGCGCCGGCTCCGGCCGGGGCTCATGTCTTCGTCTGGGACGGGCGCGACAGCGTGGGCACGGTGGTGGGGGACGGGGCCTACTTCTTCCGCGTGTTCGCCGACAGCCAGGACGTCTCGGGCGCCGCGATTCCCTCGCGCGTGCGCCGGACCTCCGCCGTCACGGTGGACAACACGCCGCCGGCGGCGCCGACGATCGCCTCGCCGGCGCCGGCGCGCACGATCCGCGGCAGCGTGATCCTGCGCGTGAAGACGCTGTTCGCCGACTCGCTGTTCACCCGACGGGACGGCACCCTCATCAGCCACGTTGCGACCGCCGCCATCGCCACCACGGACGTGAGCGTGCCGCTGGCGTTCGGGGACAACGCGATTACGTTCCAGGCAAGCGACCTCGCGGGCAACAAGTCGGCCGTGGCCGGGCCGTTCATCGTGCGCTTCGAGACCCCGGTCGGCTTCCATGCGCCGGAGCGTTTCGGGCGCGGCGACGCGTTCGCCGTCAACCTGACCGCGCCCGCGCGCTCGGTCGTGATCGAGCTGTTCACGCTGCGCGGGCAGCCCGTCCGGCGCCTGTTCTCTTCGCAGAGCAGCTCGCGCTACGAACTGCCATGGGATCTCGACGACGATGCCGGCCGGAGCGTCGGCGACGGGCCGTACGTGGCGCGCCTGCGCGTGACGTTCAGCGACGGCAGCGTCGAGGAGAGCAAGGCGGCCGTGGTGGTGGTCAAATGATCGGCCGTCGGGGATCGCGTCTTGTCCTCGCGGCGGCGCTGGCAGGAACCGTAGCCGGGCTGCCCACCCCGCGCAGCGCGGCGGCGGCGCCGACGGCCGCGTTCGAGCGCCCCGGTGGCGGCCCGCGCGCGGCAGCGATCGGCGGGCACTCGATCGTGTTGCCGGATGACGACTATGCGCTGGGCGCGAATCCCGCCCGGCTCGCGTTCGCCGGCCGCAGCGCCTCGGCCCAGTATGATCGGATCGACCCGGCCGTGGACCTGTGGCGCGGGCGAGTCGGCCTGTCCCTGCCGATCGGGGGGGAGATCACCGAGCCACTGCAGACCTCGCGGTCCCACCGGGCGGCGCTCGGTGCGGCGCTCGACGTGCTGAACCTGACGCTGATCGAGGGCTCGGGTTACCGGGAGTCGGCGGCCACGCTCGGCTTTGCGGCAGCCCCGAGCGCGATCCTCGCGTTCGGTGTGGCCGGGCACTACGAGCGCGCGACCTCCGACGCCGACTTGATCGCCGCCCATGCCTGGGGCGTGGACGTGGGCATGACCATCGACCTCGCCGACCACTGGTCGGCGGCGCTCGCGGTGCGCGATGCGCTCGGCCGCGTCACGTTCGACGGCGGCGACGACGAGGACCGCGCGGCGGAGATGACGATCGGGCTCGCCGCCCGCGCCCATCGCTTTTGGCAGGCCGAAGCGGACTACGTGTTCCAGCGCAACACCACCTCGGCGCTCGCGGGCGGCGTGGAGATCCATGTCCTGCCCGGCGTCCTCGATCTGCGGGGGGGCGTGTCGCGCGAAATGCTCGGTCCGGCGCGAATCATTCCATCGGCAGGGGCCGGATTCACGGTCGATCACCTGCGCCTCGACTACGCCTACCGCTCCGATCCGGACGGAGGCATGAATTCCCAGCACCAGGTGGCGCTGGGGGTTCGCTTCTGATTTCGGAGGTTCGCGTGGCCGGTCGGCGTCCCGATGCGCTGTTTCATCCGCTGTACCTGGGCCCGCGCCGCGGACTCGACGTCAATCCCTACGAACCGGCGCCCATCAAGCGCAGCGAGCCGTTCGGCGGCCCGCGGCGCCCCGTGCGCGATCGCCCGTTCCACCTCGAGCACCTTGCGCTCGAGCTCGACGTCGATGTCGCGCGCGGGCGGATCCAGGGCACCGCGACGCTCTCACTGCGACCCCTGGCCGCCGGGCTCGATCGCGTCGAACTCGATGCCAGGGAAATGCGCATCGCGCGCGTGTACCTCGGGCGCGCGCGGGGCGCCTCGCGCCGCCGGGCGCGCCATGCCCACGCCGACGGGCGGCTGACGGTTCGGCTGGACCGCGCGTACGGGCCCGAGGAGACGATCGTGCTCGCCGTCGAGTACGCCGCGCAACCGCGCACCGGCCTGTGGTTCGTCCGCCCGGACGGCGCATATCCGGAGCGCCGCGCCCAGGCCTGGTCGCAGGGCCAGGCCGAGGACAGCGCGTACTGGTTTCCGGTGTTCGATCACCCGAACGACAAGTTCCCGACCGAGATCAAGGTGACGGTCGACTCGCAATTCCGGACCGTGGCGAACGGCCGCCTGCTGTCGCGCAAGAAGTCGCGCGACGGCGCCAGGACGACGTGGCACTGGCGGCACGAGTTCCCGCAACCCGCGTACCTGGTCTCGCTGGTCGTGGCTCCCTTCGTGGAGACGCGGGATAGGGCCGCGGGGGTGCCCCTGCGATTCTACGCGTTCGCAGGGCAGGAGCGCGCCGCCCGGCGCCTGTACGGCAAGACCGGCGACATGATGCGCGTGTTCACGAAGCTCTTCGGGCCGTATCCGTGGAAGGAGTACAGCCAGGTCGTCGTCAGCGAGTACACCTGGGGCGGCATGGAAAACTCGGGGGCGACCACGCTCACCGAGAAGGCGTTGCTCGATGCGCGCGCCGCGATCGACGTCTCCTACGAGGGCCTGGTCTCCCACGAGCTGGCGCACCAGTGGTGGGGCGACCTCGTGACCTGCCGCGGCTGGCACCACAACTGGCTGAACGAGTCGTGGGCGACTTTCTCCGAGAACCTGTACGACGAAGCGGCGCACGGCGCGGACTCGGCGACGTGGGACCGCCTGCAGAAATACTCGCAGTACGTGGCGCAGGACCTCGGCCAGTATCGCCGGCCTATTGTGACCGACCGCTACGGCATCGCAACCGACCTGTTCGACCGGCATGCCTACGAAAAGGGTTCGCTCGTGCTCACGATCCTGCGCGACGAATTGGGCGACGAGGTGTTCTTCCGCGGCGCCCGGCTCTACCTCGACCGCCATGCGCAGGGCTTCGCCGATACGCACGAGTTCCGTCGGGCGCTCGAGGAGGCGAGCGGGCGCGACCTGAACTGGTTCTTCGACCAGTGGGTGTTCGCCGCGGGCTACCCGGAGATTCGCGCGCAGTGGCGTGCGGTGGGGCGCTCGGGCGGGGTCGAGCTGGAGCTCCGGCAGGTGCAGGACACGGCGGCGTCGGATCTCGAGACCACGCCGCTGTTCCGCTTCCATGTCGAGGTCGAGGTCGAGGGCACGCGCGGTGTGCGCAGGCATCGTATCGAGGTCACGCGGGCGAAGCAGAAGTATACCCTGGCTTGCGCGGGCCGCCCGCTGCGGGTCGCGATCGACCCCTCGTTCCGCATGCTGCTCAGGCTCGACCTGGTCCAGCCGGCGGCGAGCTGGCGGCGGGCGCTGGCGAAGGCCGCGCAATTCCCGGAGCGCATGCGCGCTGCGCGCATCCTCGCCGCGTCGCCGGACCGCGCGAACTTTGCCGCGCTCGCGCGCGCGCTGGCGAAGGATCGCTCGCCGCAGGTGCGCATGGCCGCGGCAATCGCCCTCGCGGAGGCCTACGGCCCGCGCGGCAAAATAGGCGCGCGCAACGCGTCGGCGGGCGCGGCCCGCAAGGCGCTCGAGCGCGCCCTGCTCGAGGACAAGGACCCGCATGCGCGCCGCGCGGCGGCGTTCGCGCTCGGCAGGTTCGGCGTGGACGGCGAGACCGCGCTGCTCGAGGCGCTCGATCGCGAGCGCTCTTACCTCGTGAAGGCGACCGCGCTCAAGGCGCTCGCGCTCGGCGGCTCGTCGCAGCTACTGGCCGCGGCGAGCGAGGCGATGGGCGATCGCGGCTGGCGGGACCTCGTGCCGATGGCCGCGCTGGACGCGCTTGCGATCGCGAAGCCGCCGGCCGCGTTCGACCTGGCGTATGCTTCCGCCCGCTACGGTGAGACGCAGGAGGTGCGCGAGGCTGCGGTGCGTCTCCTGGTCGCGCTCGCGAAGGATGCGAAGGCGAGCAAGGCGCGGCCCGAGCAGGCGCGCCACGTCGTGCGCGCGATCGCCGAGCTGATGAAGGATCCCTCGGTCTTCCTCCAGCTCGCCGCTGCAAGCGCCGCGGGCAAGCTCAAGGACCGGAAGCTGATCGCGCCGCTCAAGCGCCTGGTGCGCGAAGAGGCGTGGGACCACCTCGTGGACACGGCCCAGAAGGCGCTCAAGGAGTTTGCCCCCCGCAAGGCGTCGCCCAAGAAGCGGGCGCGCCGGGCCTGATGAGGAATTGATGGCGGCGCGCCGGGACATGAGGAGCGAGGGGGGCGGCGCCCGACCGCTGGTGCTGACGCGGCCGCTCGTCTACTTCGACCTCGAGACCACCGGCGTCGATCCGCGCAACGACCGCATCGTCGAGGTCTCGCTGCTCAAGGCGTTCCCGCCCGACGCCGACGGCAGCACGCCCGAGCCGCTGGTGCGCACGCGGCGCGTGAACCCGGGCATGCCGATCCCGCCGGGAGCGACCGCGGTCCATCACATCACCGACGCCGATGTCGCCGACGAGCCGCCGTTCGAGAAGGTCGCGAAGAGCCTGTTCGACCTGCTCCAGGACTGCGACTTCGCCGGTTTCGGCGTGCGCCGCTACGACCTGCCGCTGCTGGCGGCCGAGTTCAAGCGCGCCGATCTCGACTTCGACTACCGGGGGCGGCACGTGATCGACGGCAAGGACATCTTCCACTTCAAGGAGCCGCGCACGCTCTCGGCCGCCTACGCGCTGTACTGCGGCGGCGAGCTCAAGAGCGCGCACTCGGCCGAGGCCGACATGCTGGCCTCGCGCGACGTGATCCTCGCGCAGCTCGAGCGCTACGAGGACCTGCCGACGACCGTCGAGGAGCTGGCCGCCGTGGGCGCACCCGCGGCCGATCCCGATGCGTTCGATTCCGAGGGCAAGCTCAAGTGGATCGCCGGCGAGGTCGTGCTGAACTTCGGCAACTCCAAAGGCAAGACGCTGCGCGAACTCTCGTCCGGTGACCGCGGCTTGCTGAACTGGATTCTCCAGAAGGACTTCTCGGACGAGGTCAAGACCGCGGTGCGCAACGCGCTCGCGGGACGCTACCCGGTGCGGACGGAGGGTGGGGCGAAGACCGGGGACGCGGCGTGATGTCGCGCAGCGCCGCATACGGCACGATCCAGACCGCGCTGTTCGCCGGATTTGCGGCCGTCCACTTCCTCGACCCGGGGCCCCGGACGGTCGGCGGCGATCCCGTAGGGACCGTGCTCGGCGACGTGCTCAGCCTGGCCGGTGTCGCGCTGTTGTTCGTCGCGCTGCAGACGATCGGCAAGTCGATCCAGATCGCGCCCGCGCCGCGCCGGGACGCGGTGCTGGTGACGCACGGGGTCTATCGCGTGCTGAGGCACCCGATCTATACGGCGATCGTGCTCATCCTCGTCGGGCTCGTGATGCGCGGCGCCACCGCCCCGGCGACCGGACTCGCGGCCGCGGCGATCGCGTTCCTGCTGGTCAAGGCGCGCTACGAGGAGAGGCTCCTCGGCGCGCACTACCCGGAGTACGAGGAGTACCGACGGCGGACGTGGGGCGTGCTGTTCTAGGCGCCGAGGTCGATCGAGTACAGCACCAGCGTCTCCCGCCACCGGCCCGAGACGCTCTCCCAGAATCCCCGCGCCTCAGCGTTGTCGGCGAGCACGAACAGCATCGTGCGCTCGAGCCCTTCGGTCTTCAGCCGCTCGAGGCAGCGCTCGACCAGCGTGCGCGCGATGCCCTGGCGGCGGTGCGTTGAGGCGACTCCCAGCCGATAAACGAAGCCGCGTCGGCCGTCGTGCCCGCACAGCACGGCGCCGACGATCGCTCCGTCCTCCAACGCCAACTGCGACAGCCCGGGATTTCGCTCGAGGAAGCGGGTGATGCCCGCCTCCGAGTCGCCCGGTCCGTCGCCGAGGCCTTCGCACGTCGCCCACAGCGCGCGCACGGCGGCGATGTCGGCGGGCTCGAACGCGCGCAGCTTCACGGCAGGACCTCGTACCGGCTCTGGACGAACCCACTCGGATAGGTCTCTGTCGCGATGTGCCTGAAGCGCACGTCGCCCGGCAGCGGACCGAACAGCGGGATGCCCGCTCCGAGCAGCACCGGGATGTGATTCACGGCAAAGCTCTGGATCAGGCCGGCGGCGAGGAACGCCTGGACGGTGAGGCCGCCGTCCACATACGCGTGGCCCACGCCGGCGGCTTCCATCGCGGCGACGACGCCCGGCGCGTTGCCCGCGATCGCCCGCACGATTGCGCCCTGGGGGAGCACGTTGGGCAGCGGACGGTTCGTGAGCACCCATACCGGCTTGTCGCCGTACGGCCAGGCGTCGAACCCGAGTACGATGTCGAACGTGTTGCGGCCGATCAGGATCGCATCGACGGTGTCGATGAACGCCTGATAGCCGTGATCCTCGCCCGGCGTGCCGTCGGGCCCGGGCGCGAGCCAGTCGAGCCCGCCGTCCGCGCGCGCGATGAACCCGTCGAGGCTCGCGGCGATGAACACCGAGGCGCGCATCGTCACGGAGCGGGCTCCCCGTAGGTCACCGCTTCGATCGCGAGCGTGGCCTCGCCATCACCGGCCTGAAACTGGACGACGTCCCCGGGAGCGTGCCCGATCACGGCGCGCGCGATCGGCGCGAGAAACGCCACGCGGCCCTGCCCGGGGTCGGCCTCGTCGACGCCGACGATCTGGAGGGTGCGGACCTCGCCGGCCTGCTCCCCGCGGATCGTGCGCAGCGTGACGGTGGCGCCGAAGCGCACGCGATCGGATTCCTGGAGTGCGGGATCGACCACCTCGGCGCTCGCGATGCGCGCAGCGAGGTCGCCCAGTTGACGCGTCAGCACGGCCCGGTGCTTGCGGCGCGCGGCTTCGTCGGGGGTGTCGGCATCGAGGCGCGCGCGCTGCGCCTCGCGCTGTGCGTGCTCGGCGTGCAGCAGCGCGAGGCCGCGCGGCGTGACGTAGTTGGGCACGCCGGGGGGGAGTGCCGCACGCGGCGGGACGACCGGCTCCTCCCAGGAATCCTCTTTCGTGAACGCGCGGCTCATGGTGGGCGAGGATAGCACGCGGCGCCCTACCCCCGATGGACGGCGTACTCCCAGTACAGCGCGTCTCCTTCGGGCACGTCCGGGACCCCGAGCGCGCGCAGCATCGGGATCAACTGGCCGCGGTGGTGCATGCTGTGCGTTATCACGTGCGCGATCGTGCCGCCGAAGCTCTTCTCCGGCAGCGTGTCGTCGTCGGGATCGGCCCACACCTCGTCCCAGCCACCCTTGTCGCGCACGGCGGACGCAACGCGCGCGAGCTCGGGCGCTGCCGCGTCGAGCCGGGCGATCATGCCCGCGACGCTGCGCGCCTCGGGCGTGTTCGCCGGCCGGGGGCGAATCGCGCGGCCGAACATCGCGTCGGTCCATGCCTCCATGTTGCGCAGGATGTGCAGGAACGTCGCCCGTACGGTGTGGTGGGCGAACGCGAACTCGCGATCGAGCTGTTCGTCCGTGAGCGGCTGCGCGCGGATCAGGAGTTCCCGCGTGGTCCATGCGTCGTGTCCGAGCAGGCGGTCCAGCAGGTCCATGGGTTATTCCTCCCGGTCGAATTCGTACATCCATGGAGTGCGCGGGTCGTTCCATCCGACCGAGAGCACGGCGTAGTCGGAGCCGAGAGTCGGCTCGAGGTTCTCGAAGTGCCACCGCAATTCAAGCGGCGTCCGGGAGGTCGGCGGGGGCGAGACGTCGGTGACCGAGTCCGGTGCGATGCCCTCGAGCGTGAACACCACGTCGCCGACCCCGATCGGACCCCGCCAGGTGGACCCCGTCGCGAGCGTGTAGCTGAACCATCGGTAGTTCGGGAGGGAACTCCCCGGGCGCGCAGAGTAGACCTCGCACAACGTGCGCCGCTGTCCGCGTTCGAACCTCACGTTCTTGACCCACCACGTTCTGAAGTCGCCGTACGCCTGATGCGTCGAGTCGGGGAGCACGCGCACGGCGACCTCGCGGCCATCCACGAACGATCGAAAGAAATCGAAGCGGGCCGAGGAAGAGTCCGCGTCCGCTCCCGACGAGGCGCACGGGAAGCCCACGGAGATCGTCGTCGCGGGCCCGTGATTGACGAGCACGAACACGCACTCGACCGAGGCGCTGTCCTGCCGAATCCGAGCGTGGACGTACTCGCTCTCCATCGAGACCGCGACACTTCGGCCGAGCGGACGCACGGCGCCCCCGACGGCGGAGATTCCGCCGTCGTCCGCGGATGCAGCCGGGGCGAAAATCGAGAGGACTGCGATCAGGAACCACGCAGGACGCATCATTCTCCATTCCTTCACCGACCGGCCCGGGCACGGGTGAGCCGATCCATCGCAACGATCGTAATCGACATGAACAATCCCGGGTAGATCGGTTCGAGGCCCAGTGGATACGAGCCCCCGGCGAGCTTTCCGGCGATCAGCCACGCTCCACCCACGACCGCCGAGCCGAGCATCGACCCGAACGCGAAGCGGGGCCGCATGCGCACTCGCGGGAACAGCGCGCCCATCGTGGGCGCAAGCAGCGCGGGTGTCGCGATCGAGCCGAAGTCGTGCCACA
>JBDTYW010000013.1:0-15871 GCA_040005445.1 Candidatus Eiseniibacteriota bacterium | reverse complement strand
GGCAGGCCGGCGCGTTCACCGCGCGCGCCGATGACCCGTCGGCGATCTTCTTCAACCCGGCGGGGCTGGCGCAGCTCGAGACCCGGGAGCTGCTCGTGTCCCCGAACCTCGCGATCTCCAAGACCGAGTTCGCCGGAGTCGCACCGAATCCCGGCTTCGATATTGCGGAGCACACCCGGACCAAGGGCCGCTTCCCGTTCGCCGCCTACTACGCGCACGGCCTCGGCGGGCGGGTCGCCGCGGGGATCGGCGTGTACCACCCGTACGGGTTCGACGTCGAGTGGGCCTTTCCCGCCTGGTTCTCGGGGCGTTACATCTCGACGCATTCGAGGATCACGCCGATCTCGTTCGCGCCCACGGCTGCGGTCGCGATCGACGACCGCCTGCGGGTGGGGGCCGGGGCGAACCTCGTGCTGTCGACCGTCGAATTCGCCCGCTACTTCGCCGCCTACGACCCGATCAGCGACGCCACTCGCACCGTCGGACGGGTCGACCTGAAGAGCGAGAACGGCTTCGGGGCGGGCTTCAACCTGGGCGCGCAGTGGTGGCCGCCGGGGCGCCTCAAGTTCGGCGCGACCTATCGCAGCCGCGTGCGAGTCGAGCATGCGGGGCTCGCCGACTTCCGCCAGGTGAGTTCCGGCGATCCCGCGTTCGACGCCGTCGTCGCCGCCTCCTTCCCCCCCGACCAGCGGGCGACGACATCCATACCGTTCCCCGCGCAGGGCGCGCTCGGGGTCTCATACCAGGCCTGTCCCTCCTGGGCCTTCGAGGCCGACGCCCAGCTCACGTGGTGGAGCGCATTCGACCGGTTCACGATCGCGTTCGCGCAGGATCCATCGATGAACATCGAGGCCGAGGAGGGGTGGAGCAACGCGCTCGGGCTGCGCGTCGGCGCCGAGCATCGCAAGGGCGGAACCGCCGCGTGGTCGTACCGCGCGGGCTACTCGTACGACCGGACGCCGCAGCCGCGCGCGAGCCTCGGGCCCTGGCTCCCCGACACGGACCGGCACGGCCTCTCGCTCGGGTTCGGGCACGACGGCCCGCAAACCTCCGTCAACGCCTACGCGCTCTGGCAGATCATGCCCGACCGCTCGACCGAGGGCGAGAACCGCGAGGGCTACGACGGCACGTACTCGCCGACATCCTTGCTCGCCGGGCTGAGCCTGGGCTTTCACTTTCCCTAGCCGCGCCCCGAGGACCGTCATGCGAACTCACCAACACCCCCTTGCCCTCGCGGCCGCCCTGATCGCCGTGCTCACCGCCGGGTGCGCGAAGCTCGATCCGATCGCGCCGCCGCCTTTGAGCACCGGGGGCGCGGACTTCTCGAGCTACGTTGCGCTCGGCACCAGCGTCTCGATGGGCATCCAGTCGGGCGGCCTGCTCGCAAATTATCAGGCCGTGTCCTTTCCCGCGCTGATCGCGCGCCAGGCGCACGCCAACAACGATTTCTTCCGCCAGCCCCTGTGCAACTATCCCGGCCTGCCGAACCTGATCCGGCTGGTGTCCCTGTCGCCGCTCACCTTCGGAACGCTCCCGGGGACGCCTCCCGCGGCGCCGTACGCTCCGCGCCCGGCGGACGGCTACGACAACCTCGCGATCTCAGGCGCCGACCTCGCGTCCGTGATCGCCCGGGACTCCGGAGCCCCGTACTTCGACTTCGTGCTCCAGGGCCAGGGCACGATGCTGCGCCAGTGCCTGGCGCAGGACCCGACGTTCATCACGGTCGAACTGGGCGCCACCGAGGCCGTGCGCCCCTTGTTGCAGGGCGGCGACCCGTCGGCACTGGTCCCGGTGCCGGTGTTCGCCACGCTCTACGCGCAGCTCCTGGACTCGCTCACGGCCGGCGCCCCGAGCGCCCGCCTCGCGCTCTCGAACCTCCCGCAGGTCACGCTGCTTCCCTACGCGGCGACCCTGCCCCTGTTCGCGTCGCCGCCGCCCGGCCCGGGCGGAGCGGCCGTTCGGCTGCGCGATGCCGCCGGACCTTTGCCGGACGGATCGCTCATCCTCTTGCCGGCGAGCCCGCTGATCGACGCCGGCTACGGATGGCCGGACCCCGCGCCACCGCTGCCCGACAGCCTCGTGATCACGCTCGCCGAGCGCGCCGCGATCGAGGACGCGATCCGCGGATACAACGCCGTGATCGCGGCCGAGGCCTCCGCGCGTGGCGCGGCCCTGGTCGACGCCTCCGCGCTCTACGCCCGCCTTCACGCCCAGGGCGTGGTGATCGGCGGCGTGCGCTACACCACCGCGTTCGTCACCGGCGGGCTGTTCAGCCTCGACGGCATCCATCCGAGCACGCTCGGCTCCGGGCTCCTGGCGAACGCGTTTCTCGAGGCGATCAATCGCCGCTACGGCGCGCGCATCGCCCCGGTGGACTTGTCCGTGCTGACCCGGACGCGCATCGCAACCGGCATCGTCCTGGACGGCCGCTGAGCGCCCCGGCGGAGGATCCCCTGGGGGCGACCACCGCGCGCACGGGCTTCCTGTGCGTCATTGCCGCGACCGTGCTGTGGGGGACGAGCGCGACGCTGGCGCGCTGGACCATGAAGCAACACGTGCCGCCGCTGACCGTGGTCGAGCTCCGCCTGGCGATTTCGGTCGTGATCCTCGCGCTGATCTTCGCGCTGTTTCGACCCGTGCTGTTCCGCATCGGGCGCGCCGACATCCTGCCGCTGATCGTGCTGGGCACGGTCGGGATTGCCGCGGTGCAGGGCTCCTATTACACGAATGTCAGCTGGGTGGGTGTCGGCCTGGCGATCCTGCTGCAGTACCTCGCGCCCACGCTCGTGGTGGCGTACGAGGCGCTGGTGGCCCGGCGCGCGCCGAGTCGGCTCGCGCTGGCCGCGCTCGGCTGTGCGACGCTCGGAGTGGCGCTGCTCGTGCTCGCCGATCACGGGGCGGTCGCCCGGGCAAACCCGAAGGGGATCGCGCTCGGGTTGGCGTCGGCGCTGTTCTTCGCGTTCTACATCGTCTACGCGAAGCGCCTTCTGGCGCGGCTCTCACCGTTCACCGTGCTGTTCTATGGGTTCCTCGTGGCCGCGCTGTTCTGGATGATCTTCCAGACCCCGTCAATGATCGCCGCCGCGCGCTACGGCGCGCGCATGTGGGGGCTCTTCCTGGTGATCGCGCTGAGTTCGGCGCTGGTGCCGTTCGGGCTGTTCTACGCGGGGCTGGCGCGGCTCGACGCCTCCCGCGCGGGGATTGTCGCGTTGCTCGAGCCGATCGTGGCGATCGGGTCCGCGGCGTGGTGGCTGGGCGAAGGCCTGACGCTGTCGCAGGCGATGGGCGCCGCGCTCATCCTGCTGGGGGTGGGGATCTCGACGCGCGCGGACCGTTGACTAGGACTTGGTGCCGCGCCGCGAGAGGTAGAACACGACGGCCAGCAGGATGCCGCCGAAGACGAGCTTGGGCATCATGCCGGACTGCGGGTCGAACACCGATATCATCCAGACGGTGATCACGTCCCACAGCGACGCGGCCTCCCGGCCCAGGGCGTGGAAGAATTCGTTGATTCCCTGCACGGTCTACCCCCGATGGGCGAGTTCGGACTCGCCGTGAGGCACGGCGCCGTCGGGACCCAGGACGCGGACGGGCTTCTGAGTCTGCCATTCCAGTGTGCGGGCGGAGCGCTTGAGCATCTCCGCGCTCGCCGCGGTCAGGACCGTCCGCCAGCCACCCTTGTCCGGCTCCCAGAGCTGAAGTTCGAAGCGGCGCAATCCTGCCTCCTGACGGTATCGGCCCGGGAGGCTCCTTCCTTGAGCAGGCGGGACCCGGGCCGGGTCACATTAGAAGGGATCCCGCGGGGCCGCAAGAGGCTTGGGCGGCGTCAGTCGGCCTGCGCGCCGGCCGCCCGGGCGCGGCCCACATACTCCAGCAGGTCCCACGCGGTGCGCGTCGAGGCCGAGAGCATCATGACCACCGGCGTGAAGAACCCGATTCCGGCCTGCTGCGCTCCGTTCATCCACTCGACGACGGCCACGATCCCGAGCACGTAGGCCAGCGCGGGAATGAAGAAGCGCCATGGCTGGCGCGCCGCCCCCCGTCGGGCGCGGTGCGCCGCAAAGAACGCCGGCACTCGCGCGAGGGTCCGCACGAGCATCACGAGGTTGATCGCCGCGTAGATGAACGCCAGCATCCGCCCGTCGAGGGTCGGAAGCAGGAACGCGAGCGCGGTGATCAGCACGTAGAGATAGCCCTGGAACGCCTGGGCGGCGAGTTCGCGAAAGTCCTGGTGCTCGTCGCGAAACAGGATCTCCACGTGCAGCGACAGCGCGACGAACAGGAGCCCGACCAGCGTCGCCGCCGCGGTGCCGGACATCAGGTAGAAGTCATGCCAAGCCTCACCCAGGGGTGCGGCCGCCATGGCCTTGCCAGGGGAGAATCCCAGGATACTGTAGACGATCATGGCTCGCCTCCGGAGTCGCGGTGGAGGTGCAGTATAATCGCCGCGCGCCGGAGGGCAAGCCGGCCGCCACCCCGGAGATCTCCGTGAAGAACACCGCCCGCCGAACCCTGATGCTGATCTTCGCCTCGCTAGTGGTCGGGTGCGCGCCGACCGGCGGCGCCCCGTCGGGATCCCCGCTGCCGGCCGGCGCCGAGGCGTCGTGGCCCGACTCGCTGCGCGAGCCCGACCCCGGAGCGAACCTGCGCGGCATGCTCGTGGTCACGCAGAACTCGGGCAGCGCGGTGGCGTTCCTCAACCCGGACACGAAGCGCGTGTTCGCCTACGCCCGCGTGGGCTTCAATCCGCGGGAACTGGCGGTCTCTCCCGACCAGGGCAGGCTCTATGTCGTGAACTACGACGGCGGCCAGTTCGGCGCAGGCTCGATCTCCGTGCTCTCGACCTCGTCGCGGCAGGAGATCGACCGGCTCGACCTCTATCCCTATGGCCGCTTTCACGGGCTCGCCTGCGCGCGGTCCGGCGTGTATCTCTACGCCGCCTCGGAGACGCGCCGATCCGTGCTCGAGATCAACCTGCTCTCCCGCCAGGTCGAGCGCACGTTCGTCCTGCCCCACGGCATTCCCCACGAAGTGGCGCTCGATCCGAGCGAGACGCGGCTCTACGTCACGGACGCCGCGGGCCCGACCCTGTTCGCCGTCAACCTGACCGGCGGAGACGTGCAGGAGACGCGCGTCGGCGCCGGCCCGGAGGAAGTCGTGCTCGCGCCCGACGGCTCCGCCGTTTGGGTCGCGAATCGCGACGACGGCACGGTCAGCGTGCTCGATCCCTACACGCTCGGCAGCATCGCCCTGCTCGGGTCCGGGCGCGCCCCGGTGCGGATCGCGCTGTCGGCCGACGGCAACCGCGCCTACGTGGTCAACGCCGGCGAGGCCACGGTCGCGGTGTTCGACGCGCGGACGCGCGCGCGCCTCGGCATCATCTCGGTGGGAACCTATCCGCTGGGCATCGCGCTCGACGCAGATGGCAGGCACGGATACGTCGCCTCGACCCGCGACGATGAGCTGTCGGTGATCGATCTCGCGACCAACTCGGTGACCGATCGCATCCGGGTCGGGCCCGAGCCGTTCGGGCTGCTCTGGGTGGACGGGGGGCGGTAGCGCCTAGCGATCCTGCCAGCGAGGCGCGCGCTTCTCGCCCCAGGCCGCGATGCCCTCGTTTGCATCGTGGGTCGCCATCAGGCGCTCGAGGTAGAGCGCCTCGACGCGCGCCAGCTCACGCAGGAAGTCCTCGCGCGTGCGCCCGCCGAGCACCGCGGGCTGCAGCGCTTCGCGCGCGAGGCCGAGCGCGGCCCCGCTGTGGCGCGCGAATCGCGCCACGAACGCCTCAGCGGCCGCATCGAACGACGCCCGGGGAGCGACCTCGTTGACCAGCCCGATCGCCTGCGCCCTCAGGGCATCGATGGGATTGCCGGTGAGCATCAGCTCGGCCGCGCGATGGGCCCCGATAACGTGCGGCAGCAACAGGGCGGCGATCGGCGGAAAGCAGCCGAGCGCGATCTCGGGCAGGCCGAACGTCGCCTGATCGCTCGCGATCGCCGCGTCGGCGAACAGCACGAGTTCGCAGCCGCCGCCCTGCGCCGCTCCGCGCACCACCGCGACGGTCGGCCGCCCGAGCTCGAGCAGCGCGCGAAACACTCCGTGGAACGCCTCGAGCATCGCGCCCACGCGCCCACGCGCATGATCGGCGATCTCCACGCCCGCGCAGAACGCGCGCGGGCCGGCACCGGCGAGCGCGACCACGCGCACGTCGTCGCGCGCCGCCAGCGCGCGGATCTGCGCCGCGAGCGCGCGGTTGGTCGGGATGTCGAGGATGTTCAGGGGCGGGCGATCGATCGTGAGCCACGCCACGTGGGCGCGCACGTCGAGGCGAACCGTAGCGGCGGCGGAGTCCTGCGATGGCATCGGGTCCATGGGGCGATCCGGGGAAAGAACAAGGAGGCGGGCCGGGACCCGTCGGTGTTCGGGCCCCGTTCGGTGGCTTGCGGAGGAGCCCCCGAAAACCCACCCCCTCGTCAAGCCGACGTTAGCCATTGCGGGCCCACCGCCGCAAGCCCCGAATCCAAGGCCTCCCGGGGCTGCGGCCGGACAGCCGATTATGGTATTTTGGACACGGAACCGACCCGCTCGAGGAGGAAGCCCATGCCCACCCTGGCGCCCGAGATCACGATCCGTCCGCTGTCTGACACGGATATCGACGCCATCACCCGGATCGACGAACTGGTCACCGGCCGCTACCGGCCGGAACTCTGGGAGGACCGCGTGGCCTACTACCTGCGCCGCGACCCGGAATCCTCCCGCGTGGCCGAGCTGGGAGGGCGGATCGTCGGCTTCATGCTCGGCGACCTGAGGGGCGGCGAATTCGGGCTCGAGGAGACGAGCGGCTGGATCGAGCGCTTCGGGGTCGATCCGGCGGCGCGGGGCAAGGGGATCGGGCGCAAGTTGTTCGAGGCGCTGGCCGAATACTTCAAGGCATCGGGCGCGCGCACGCTGCGCACGTTCGTCGATGCCGGGCAGGTCGAAACCGCTACGTTCCTCAAGGCGGTCGGGTTCGGGCCCAGCGCGCTCACGGCGCTGGAATACAAGCTGGGCTGAGGGGAGCGCGATGAAGGTCGAGACCACGCAGATTCCCAAGAAGTACGAGGACGCGATCGCGCACTGGGTGAAGCACAACTTCCAGGACTTGCCGATCCTCCACAAGTACTGGGACAAGCACTTCCCCGCCGACGACGCGTTCTGCCTGTGTGCCAAGCTCGACCTCTCGACCTCGCGTACGCAGGAAGTGGGCGAGCACAAGGGCCAGCCCAAGGCCGAGGACCCGAGCGAACTGACCGAGGAGGCCGCGAAGCACCTGCTCGCGATCATTCGCGCCCAGGCCTCGACCGAGTTCGGCTCGATCCAGCAGCACCAGGTGACGATCGATCGCTCGCCGTCGGACCAGGACAAGTTCTGGGTGCTGCGCGTCATGGCCGAGGAGTTGCGCCACGGCTACCAGATGTTCCACATGCTGACGAGTCGCAACTGGGAGCCGCTCGCGGGCGTCAAGACCGAGGACATGGTCGAGGACGTGCTCGCCATGGAGACCGGCAATCACGTGCTCGAGGCGTTCAACCTCCCGTACGATTCGTTCGTCGACAACGTGGTGTTCTCGGGGATCATCGACCGCGTGGGCAAGTACCAGCTCACCATGCAGAAGGTCTGCGCCTACCGTCCGTTCGCCCAGTCCATGCCGCCCATGCTGCGCGAGGAGGCGTTCCACCTCGCGGCCGGAGTGGTGCCACTTCGCCGCTGGCTCGAGTCCGCAGCCAAGGGCGACCCGTTCATCAGCCCCGAGCAGATCCAGAAGTCGATCAACAAATGGGTTCCGCGCGGGCTCGAGATGTTCGGCGACGAGCGCGGCGGCGACACCAACATCAAGCTCGGCTTCAAGGACATGAAGAACCGCGAAGCCCAGTCGAAGTACTACGACGAGGTCCACAAGCTGCTGCACGACCTCAACCTGCGCTTCCTGCGCGCGCGCTACGAGTCGAAGTCGCCGGACGAAATCGAGCGCATGCTCGCCACGCTGCAGAGCGAACGCTCCACGGTCGACGGCACGACCTACGACGAGATCCTCAAGATGCCCCACCGCGAGTTCTTCCGACGCCGCGGCGAGCCAGCCTACCGGATGGTCTCGGTCGAGGGCGATCCCATCGCCGACGCCGAGGAGTACGTTCGACACCTGGCGCGCGTGCTGCCGGCGGCATACCTGGCGAGCAAGGACATGTCCCAGTATCGCGACCTGATCCGCAAGGTCGCGGCCGGGGAGGTCACGCCCGAGCAGGCGGCGATGAAGTCGCCCGTGATGAAGCGCAAGACCGACTCGGTCTGCCCGTGCTCCAAGGGCGTGCGCTGGGTGGACACCGACGGGGGCCCCGAGAAGCTGCCGCAGGTCGCGACCAACGAGAGCACGCCGGGAGCGCCTACCTTTCACGCGCCGTAGCCCGTGTGCGAGCCGCAACGAGAGCGGCCGCCGGGCTTCGGGCCCGGCGGCCTCTCGTGCATTCGTGTCCATCCCCCGCATTTCAAACCATGAACGCCGGCCACTCCTCGTTGAGCACGCCGCGCCGGAGCGCGTGGTGCTTGAGCAGCCGCGCCGCACGCTCGGCGGGCGTGAGCCCGCGCACGGCCCGCTCGAGATCGGCGTCCTCCGCCAGCTGAGCGCGGAACATCCGCGCGGCTCCTGCGCCGGGAATCGCATCGAGCGGCCTGCCGTCGGCGTCGAGCACGAAGTGAACCCCGTCGCCAGGCACGGCCTGCTCGAGCTTGCGCCCATCGCCGAGATCGAGCGTCACCCTCGACGCGGTGACCCCACTCTCCCAGTGCAGCACGAAGCGTTCGCGCAAGAGCGCCGAGACCTGGGGGTCCGAGTAAAGCTCCGCACGCGCGCTCCGGCCCCCGCGTGCGCCGGTCTCCTTGTCGAGGCGCCCGGGCATCCGGAGCGAGAGGATCGGCCGGCCGCTCGCCCGCGCCGCGGCCTTCGCCTCGGTCAGGTCCGTGTACCAGTAGAGCCGTGAGGCGTACGCGTCCTTCTGCGCGGCCACGCGGTCGATGGCCGCGGTGACGCGCGGCCAGCGTGGGTCGCCCGCCCCGCGGGCAAGCACGTCGCGATGCTCGGTAAGTAGCGCATCCAGCCCGGCCGGGCCGCTCGCGCGCAGGCTCTCGCACGCCGCCGCCGCCGAGGCGGCATCGTCGGTCACGGCGGTGACGGCATAGGAGTGCAGCGCGCTCGGCTTGTCGGCGGGCGGAACGGCCACCGGACCGCCGACCAGCGTGGAGGCGGCGAAGGAGAGGGGGATCAGGACCAGAATGGGATGCGCCATGCGGAAGCTCCTACGTGTGCCCGGCGTGCAACGAGCCTACGCCCGGGGCCAGGTCCGGGGCAACCTCGATTCTTCCGCCCCGGATTTCGTCCTTCCCGGGGGACAGCGCGCCCGAGCCGCCCGTCGACGGTGCCGTCCCCCATCGAGTACCGCTTCGTGATCTCGCGCGGCATTTCAATGCCCCGGCGGTGGTGCACCCGGCGCGGGGCCGGCAGCGGCCAGGTTGAGCGCCGGCTTGACCTGCCCGCGGTGGCACGTCGTGCAGTTGACCGTCGGATGCGGGCCTTCGAGGTTCGGGATGCGCGTCAGGAGCGTGTCGTTGATGGCGCGGACCATGGCGGCCATGTCGCGCGCGACCTGCTTCTGCTTCTTGTCCTCGGACGCCCACTTGCCGGCAACGTGGCAGTGCTCGCACTTCACGCCGAGCGAGCGCGCGAAGCCCATTTCCATGATCGAGAGCATGCGACTCGCGGGCACGCCCTTGAACATCTTGATGTTATCGAACACCGAGTCCGCCGGGGCGTTTTCCCTGCCGGCGATCTTCGAGCGCAGCTCGGCGACGATGCGGTGATTGTCGGATGCGATCATTGCCGCGGTGTCGACCGCGCCGGCGGCGTTCTCGGCGCCCTGCGTCGTGTCACGCCCGAGCCCGACCACGGCCAGCGCCCCAGCCAACGCGACCACGGCCGCGCCCCATCGTCGTGTACCGCGCATGTCTCCCTCCGGTGGATGGCACGGCGCGCGAGTGCGCCGCGGCGACGATCATGCCCCCACGGCCCGCCTCGTGCACTTCAATTGAACGTCAAGTGGGGCGAGCCGGTGCGGCCGGGGGCGAGCCGGAGACTCCCGGTCGGGATCCGGCGGTCGCGGCATCCGGCCGGTAGTCGGACAGCGACTTCGGGGGCAACGCCACGCGCAGCGCGTTGAGGATCGCGAGCAGGTCGATGCCCTCCTGTGCGATCGCCCCGGCCACGGGCGGGAGGTGGCCGGTGGCGGCCAGCCCCATTCCCACCACGCTCAGCGCCATGCCCCCGACCGCGCTCTGGAGCGCGATCGCCCGCATGCGCCGCCCGATGTGCAGGAGCTCGTCCACGCGCTGGAGCGAGCTGTCGAGGATCACGGCGCCGGCGGCCTCGCTCGTGATGTCGCTCCCCTGGCCGAATGCGATGCCCACCGTGGCCGCGGTGAGTGCAGGTGCGTCGTTGATCCCGTCGCCCAGGAACACGGTCGGCGCGTCCTTCGTCAGTTCCCGCACGAGCGCGAGTTTTTGCTCGGGGCTCTGGCCCGAGTACACCTCGGTGATGCCCACGCGCTGCGCGAGATACTCGACCTCGGACGCGCGGTCGCCCGACACCAGGAGCACGCGCGCGAAGCCGTGGCGACCCATGAGATGTCGAATGAACGGCGATCCGTCGGCGCGCGGTTCGTCGCGGAAGCGCAGGAGCGCGGCCGGGCGCCCGTCGACGAGCACGACCGCCTCCATCCCGCCCTCGTGCTCCGGGAGCTCCCCTGCGAGGTCCGGCTGCTCCCGCAGCGCCTGCGCCCGACCCGTGATCGTTACCGCCCTTCGATCGACGATGCCCCTCAGCCCCTCGCCCGGTCGCTCGTCGACCTCGGTGGCCTCGTGGATCGCCCGCCCCGCGGCGCGGCCGGCCTCGACCACGGCCGCGGCCAGGGGATGCCGCGAGTAGCGCTCGAGGCTCGCCGCCATGGCGAGCGCCTCCTCGGAGGTGAAGCCCGGCAGCGCAACGACCTCGGTCAGCTGCGGCTGGCCGTAGGTCAGCGTGCCCGTCTTGTCGAACAGCGCAATCTTGCAGCGATCGATGTTCTCGAGCACGGCAGGGTCCTTGAGGATGATGCCGCGCCGCGCGGCGAGCGAGATCGAACCGATCACCGCGACCGGGATCGCGATCAGCAGCGGGCACGGGGTGGCGATCACGAGGACGCTCAGGAAGCGCACCACGTCCCCGCTCGCGATCCAGGCGCCGGCGGCGATCGCGAGCGCGATCGGCGTGTAGATCGCCCCGAGCCGATCGCCGAGGCGGCGCAGGCGCGGCCGCCGCTCCTCGGAGTCGCGCATGACCTGCATGATCTTCGCGTAGCGCGAGTCCACCGCCAGCTTCTCCGCCCTGATCGTCAGCGTGTTCGACCCGTTGATCGCGCCCGAGAGCACGCGCGATCCGGGAGCCTTCGACAGCACGTACGGCTCGCCGGTGAGGTACGACTCGTCCATCGTGCCGTGGCCCTCGACCACGATGCCGTCCACCGGGCAGGTCTCGTGTGGGAAAATCTCGAGCCGATCGTCGATCGCCACGTCCTCGAGCGCGATATCGGTCAGCGTCTCGCCGCGCTTGCGGTGGGCGCGCGACGGTGAGCGGCGCGCCAGCGCCTCGAGCACGCCCGATGCGCTGCGCACGGCGCGGGCCTCCAATGCCTGCCCGCCCGAGAGCATGAGCACGACCAGCGCGCCGGCCAGGTACTCGCCGAGGAGCACGGCGGTGACGATCGAGATGCCTGCGAGCACATCGGCGGTGAATTCGCCGCGCGCGAGCGCGCGCACAAGGTCGAGGACGAGCACCAGCCCGCCTACTCCGAGCGCGAGCCCGAGCGGCCAGTCGTAGGCGGGGGTTCCCGCGATGCGCCAGTCCGCCCCGCCGGGCAGTCCGTAGCGCAGCGCCAGGTGGACGGCGATCGCCACCAGCGCCAGCACGGCGATCGAGGAGCGCGACTGCTCACGTGTCGGAGCGGCGTCAGCCACCGCGGCGCTCGATCAGGTCCCAGCGATTGCCGTAGAGGTCCTCGAACACGCAGACCATGCCGTAGGCCTCCTTCCGCGGCGCCTCGACGAAGCGCACGCCGCGCGCCTGGTATGAGGCGTGGTCGCGCGCAAAGTCGTCGGTCTCGAGGAACAGGAACACGCGCCCGCCCGCCTGGTCGCCGATCGCCCGTTCCTGCCCGGGGGTGGCGGCGCGGGCGAGCAGCAGCGTCGGGCCTTCGCCCCCGGGCGGAGCGACGCGCACCCAGCGCTTGCCGGCCGTCCTGTCCGTGTCCTCGAGCAGGTCGAACCCGAGGACGCTCGTGTAGTAGGAGATCGCCTCGTCGTAGTCACGCACCACGAGGGCGAGGGAGGCGATGCGCATCATGGGGGTTCCTCCTGCGGTGGATTCGCATGATGCCTGCTCGCGCCGCCGGGCGCAATCGGGGCGCCTGCGATCCCGGCCGCCCCTTGAAACACGAAGCGGCGGGCCCCGGGAGGAGCCCGCCGCGTACTCGCCCCGCTGCGGGAACGGTTACCTCGCCTTGAAGTTCGCCTTGCGCTTCTCGACGTACGCGGTCAGCCCCTCCTTCGCGTCCTCGCTCTGGAACAGGAGCTGCTGCAGCTCGCGCTCGATCGCCAGCGACTCCGAGAACGGGACCTCGGCGCCCGACTGCACGCTGCGCTTGATGTTGCCGACGGCCTTGCTCGCCTTGTTCGGCGGGCAGAACTGCTTCGCGTATTCGAGGACCTTCGTCAGGAACGCGGCGCCGTCCGGCGCCTCGTAGATCGACGTGATGATCCCGAGTTCGAGCGCGCGCTCGAAGCCGAACGTCTCGCCGGTGATCATCAGCTCCATCGCGCGCGACTTGCCCACCAGGCGGGCCAAACGCTGCGTGCCGCCGGTGCCCGGCAGGACGCCGAGCGCGACTTCGGGCAGGCCGGTCTTGCCGGCGTCCTTGCGCGCAATGCGCAGGTCGGCCGCCATCGCGATCTCGAGTCCGCCGCCGACGCAGTGACCGTTGATCGCCGCGATCACGAGCTTGGGCGTCTGCTCGAGCCGGATCAATGTCTCGTTCGCGTGCAGGCAGAAGTAGTACTTGAAATAGGGGTCGACCGTCTGGAGCATGTTGATGTTCGCGCCCGCGCAGAAGAACTTCTCGCCGGCGCCGGTGATCACGATGACGTGCACTTCGGCGTCAAAGCGCGCCTTGACGATGCACTCGTCGAGGTCCTTCATCATCTCGTGCGTGTACGTGTTCGCCGGCGGATCCGTCAGGGTCAGGACGGCGACGCCGCCCTCCTTGCGATATTCCACCAGCCTGGTGCCTGTGGCATTGGCCGTCGTCGCCATGGTCCGTCTCCCTCTCGTTAGTGTTCCAGCCGTTCGAACAACACGGCCATGCCCTGTCCGCCGCTCACGCAGAGCGTGGCCAGTCCGTAGCGCGCCTTGCGGCGCGCAAGCTCGTGCAGCAACGTCACCACGATGCGCGTCCCGCTGCAACCGGTCGGGTGCCCGAGCGCGATGCCGCCGCCGTTCACGTTGAGCCGATCCCGGTCGAACCCGAGCTCGCGATCGCACGCCAGCACCTGCGATGCGAACGCCTCGTTGAGCTCGACCAGGGCCATGTCCTTCATCGTGAGCCCGGTCCCTGCGAGCACCTTGCGCACTGCGGGCACCGGCCCCAGCCCCATCTCCGCCGCGTCCACGCCCGCCGACGCCCACGCGACCACTCGCGCCATCGGGGTGACGCCGAGCGCGGGTGCGCGTTCCTCGGCGAGCACGACCAGCGCGGCCGCCCCGTCGGTGATCGCCGACGAATTGCCCGCGCCCACCGAGCCGTCCTTCTGGAACACGGGCGGCAGCTTCGCCAGCGCCTCGAGTGACGTGTCCGTGCGCGGCGCCTCGTCGCGCTCGAACAACAGGTCCTGCCCCCGCGGTCCCTTCACCGGCACGGCGACAATCTCTGCCGCCATGCGCCCGTCCGACCACGCCGCAGTCGCGCGCCGATGCGAGAGCAGGGCGAACTCGTCCTGCGCTGCGCGCGAGATGTCGTAGCGCGCGACCAGCGTTTCCGCGGTCTCGCCCATGACCTGGTTGCAGAGGCGGCACAGGTAACCGTCGCGATACATCGCGTCGGCCACCGGCATGTCGCCGAGCTTCCTGCCCCAGCGCTGGTCCGGCAGCAGGAACGGGATCCGCGACATGTTCTCGACGCCCGCCGCGAGTACGACTTCGGAGTCGCCGAGCGCCACAGCCTGTGCTCCCGAGACGATCGCCTGCATACCCGAGGCACACGCCATGTTGATGGTGTACGCCGGGCGCTCGTCGGGCACGCCGGCGAAGTGCGCGACCTGGCGGCCGACGTTCGGCCCGTTGCCCGCCTGGCGCGCGTGGCCGACGATCGTCTGGTCGATCGCGCCCGCGTCGGCCAGGCCGGCGCGCTTGATCGCCTCGCGCACGACCACCGCTCCGAGGTCCGCGACATGCACGCCGGCCAGCCCGCCGCCGAACTTGCCGATCGCGGTGCGCACGGCCCCCGCGACGACGACCCCGCGGCCGTGCCCGTTCGGACCGAGGCTCAAGCCTTGTCCTCCGACAGGTCGATCCACACGCTTTTGGTCTGCAGGTACCCATCGAGCGCCTCGGGGCCCATGTCGCGCCCGAAACCGCTCTCCTTGTAGCCGCCGAACGGCGTCGCCGTGTCGTAGCGATTGTAGGCGTTCACCCACACCGTGCCGGCCTCGAGCCGATGCGCCACGCGGTGGCCGCGCTTGATGTCGCGCGTCCACAGCCCGGCAGCGAGTCCGTACACCGAGTCGTTCGCGATCGCGACCGCGTCCTCCTCGTCGTCGAACGGGATCACCGCGAGCACCGGTCCGAAGATTTCCTCACGCGCGATCGTCATGGCGTTGGTCACGCCCGCGAACACCGTCGCCTGCACGAAGTAGCCCTTGCCGCCCACCGGCTGGCGCTCGCCGCCTGCGACCAGCGTCGCGCCCTCGGCCTTGCCCTTGCCGATGTAGTCCAGCACGCGGTTCATCTGGACCTCGCGCACGAGCGCACCGAGCCGCGTCTTCGGGTGCATCGGGTCTCCGACCGGCGTCTTTTCCGCGCGCTCCTTGAGCTTCGCGACCACCGTGTCGTAGATCGGGCGCTCGACCAACAGGCGCGAGCCGGCGGCGCAGATCTCGCCCTTGCCGTAAAAGATGCCGGTCGCAGCGCCGCGTACGGCGGCGTCGATGTCGGCGTCGGCAAAGACGATGTTCGCGCTCTTGCCGCCGAGTTCCATCGTGACCTTCTTCACGTCCTCGGCCGCGGTGCGCAGGATGCCCTTGCCGACCTCGGTCGAGCCGGTGAATGCGATCTTCGCGACGCCCCGGTGCTCGACCAGCGCCTGGCCGGCGACGCTGCCCTTGCCCGGGATGATGTTGAGCACGCCGTCGGGCAGGCCCGCCTCCTTGGCGCACTCGGCGAGCAGCAACACGGACAGCGGGGTGAACTCCGCGGGCTTGAGCACGACTGAGTTGCCCGCGGCGAGCGCGGGCGCGACTTTCCACGACGCGAGCAGCAGCGGGAAGTTCCAGGCGACGATCGCGCCCACCACGCCGAGCGGCTCGCGCCGGGTGTAATTGAGGAACGGCCCGGTGGAGAGCGGGATCGTCTGGCCCGTGATCTTGGTCGCCCAACCCGCGTAGTACTGGAAGCACTTCGCGGCATCGGGGACGTCGATGTACTTCGACTCGAAGATCGGCTTGCCGTTGGTCAGCGTCTCGGCGGTCGCAATCTCGTCGA
>JBDTYW010000012.1:0-16912 GCA_040005445.1 Candidatus Eiseniibacteriota bacterium | reverse complement strand
GGGCCACGATGGCCGCGTGCGGCGTCGCCGCGAGCGCCGCCGCCAGGGCGGGAAGCGCGCCAGCCGGGACGATGCTGTCTGGATTCAGCACGAGCAGCGCAGCGCCGCTCGCGTCCGTGACGCCGAGGTTGACGCCGGCCCCGTAGCCGCGATTCTCCCCCGCCTCGACCAGGGTGATCCACGGATAGGCGCCGCGCAGCCACTCGGCCGTGCCGTCGCCCGAGGCGTTGTCGACCACGATCACCTCGAGCGCGATCTCCGCGCGCGCGGCGGCGAGCGAGTCGAGGCATGCCCCGAGCACGCCCTGCGAGCGGTAGCTCACGATGATCACGCTCAACGCGGGTTTCATGCGGCCTCCCGGGTCTCATCGCCCGCGGGCGTGTCGGCGGCGAGCGGCAGCACCCGCGCCGGTAGCCGCCGCGCGTCGCGCGCCTCGGCGAATGCCGCCCACGCGATGCTCCCGGCGGCGGTGAGCACGAACACCATCGCCACGATCAACCCCCGGCGCGGGAACGACGCGCGCTGGGGCAGGTCTGCGGCGTCCAGCACCGAGAAGACCGCGACCGGGTTCGCCTCCTCGATGCGCGACTGCTCATAGAGCCGCCGCAGCAGCTCGGCGACGGCGGTCAGGCTCGCCTGCTCGCGCAGCAGCGCGACCGCCTGCTGCTTGAGCGCGGGCATGCGCGCGGTGGCCACGCCGAGCGTGGTCGCGCCGCCCGACAGCCGCGAGAGCTGGCGCTTGAGCGCGTTCACACGCGCCTGCGCGGTCACGACCTCGGGCGCCCGATCGGTGAAGTAGAGCCGCGCGCCGGCGACGTCGGCCTCAGCGAGCGCGAGCTCGCTCTCGAGGCGGGCGGCGGCATCGACGGTCTCGTGCGTCTGGTCCGGCAGCGCGACCGCGCCGTTCTGCTCCTCGAAGTGCCGCACGCGATCGGCGGCGGCCGCGAGATCGGCCTCGACCTGCGTCAGGCGGCGCTGGAGGAACACGCGCTTCTGTGCGGCCAGGCTGGCCTTGAGGCGCACGGCCTCCTCGGCGGCGACATGGGCGTAGGCCTCGGCAAGATCGTGCGCGCGCAGCGGCGTCTCGGCCTCGACCGCGACCTCCACCTGTCCCTCGCGGGGCGTCGAGATGGTCGTGACCTGCGCCAGCCGCTCGCGCGCGTCCTCGCGGCGATCGATGTTCCAGCGCCGCTCGAGCGCGAAGCGTGACAGCAGCGTGTCGGCCACCGCGCGGCTGGCGAGCACGAGCCTGAGGTGGTCCTGCGGGGTCGGGCCGCCCGTGAGCGAGAGCGAACCCCCGAGGCTGGCCGCACCGATGCCGGTCAGGTCGAGCGAGAGCCCGTCCTGGGGCGCGGGCACGAGCGTGACGCTCGAGGTGTAGCGCCGCGGCACGAGCAGCACGACGATCACGGCCAGGCCGAGGACCGCCGCGTGCACGAGCGCGATCGTGCGCCGCCGCGCCCACAGGCGCCGCGCGATGCGCAAGCCGTCGAATGGGATCAGCTCGGAGGACAGGCTCATCGCCGGACCGCGAGCACGATCGCCGCCGTCCCGGCCAGGCCGGCCGTGACCCGGAGGACTCCACCCAGGGCGCGGCCGAGACCGCTTCCGGTCGTGATGCGCGGCGGCACGACGATCACGTCGCCCGCCTGGATGCGACCGGCGGCGCTGCGCGGCACCGCGGCGCCGTTCGCGCGCACGACGTAGCTGCGCTTCCAGTCCGCGCTCGGGGCGGCTCCGCCGGCGAGCTTGAGATAAGTGTCCGAGCCGGCGCCGGCCCGCGCGAGCACGGTCCCGGGATTCATGACGTTGCCGAGGACGGTGACGGTCGAGGGCCGCAGCGGCACGCGCAGGCGATCGCCATCCTCGAGCTCCGGGTCCTCGCGCGTGCCCCGCCAGCGACCGGCGGGATCGAGCGAGAGCACCACGCGGCCGGGGTCGGTCTGATGATCGAGCGAGGAGAGGAGCTCGGCGTTCGCCTCCGCCAGGCCTCGCGCATCGGTCGAGTCGCCGCCCTGCGACAGCTCCATCTGGCGGCGCGCCAGGTCCGCGCGCTGCCGCACGCTGAAGTCGTTCATCAGCTGGCGCTCGCGGCGGGCCGCGCTCGGGCGAAGGAAGACCGAGGCGGGCAACCAGCCCTGCGAGGTCACGCCGCCGGCGCGTTCGAGCACCGAGGACAGGCGCTCGCCGGGCCCGATCGAGTACACGCCGGGCCGCGCCACTTCGCCCTCGAGCGTGACCGAGCGCGGCAGGCGGGCGCTCGAGAACACGCTCACGGCGTCGAGCGGCCGGAGCACGAGGTCGCCCTTGCCCTCCCACAGCTCGCGCGGCGAGAACGACTGGATCTCGACGTGGAACGAACCCGGGTCCACGCGCCGCAGTTCGGCGCTCTCGATCGAAGCCTCCGGCAGCAGGCGATCCCGGGTTACCAATTGCGACAGGCGCAGCCCGGGCGTCCATTCGTAGGCGCCGGGGTGACGCACGTAGCCGTCGAGTACGACCTGGTTGGTCTGGCGCTCGGCGAGCGGCAGCACGGTCACGCGGTCGTACGCGGCCAGGAGCAGCGTGTCCGGGTCGACACCGTGACCGTGATCGAGCGGGAAATCCTGGAGCCGGAAGCCGCCGTTGGCATCGACCCGCTCGATGCGGATGCGGCTCAGGTCGGCGAACGCGGTCGGCCCGCCGGCCATCGCGAGCAGGCGGGCGAGCGTCATGCGCTCGTCGCTCTCGTACACGGCCGGACGCACGACCGCGCCGTCGATCCCCACCCGGGCGCGGGCGAGACCGACGAACACGACGTCTCCGCCGGTCAGGCGTACGTCGTTCGAGCGATCTCCGGCCAACAGGAACGGGTAGAGGTCGAGGTGCGCGACCTCGCGGTTCGCGCGCAGGATGCGGATGTCGCGCAGGCTGCCCAGTTCGGCCGGGCCACCCGCCGCGGTCAGCGCATAGAACGCGGTGGCGTTGCCCGAGAGCGTGACCTTGCCCGGGTGCGCCACGGCCCCGAGCACGAACACGTCGATGGTGCGCATGCGCCCCATCGAGATCTGCAGGCGCGCATTGCGCAGCACGGAGCCGAGGCGCTGGCGCAGCGTCGCCTCCGCCTGGGCGAACGTGAGCCCCCAGAGCGCGGTCGAGCCGACCCGCGGCACGAACACCATCCCGTCGCGGTCGAGCGTGAGCGTGAAGCTGGTGTCGGCGAACGTCGACTGGAACACGACCAGCTGGTCCCCCGGGCCGAGCACGTAGTCGGGGCCCACCGGGGCTTCGGTCACCGGCGAGAAGCGCTCCTGGGCGTCGATGAACAGGTCGCGGCCGAATTCGGCGAGACCGTTCCAGCGGGACCGGGCGGTCGGCGAGTCGAGGCTGCGCCGCAGGCTCTCCGAGGCGTCGAATCCGGGCAGGCTCCCGCCCGAGGACTGCGCCGCTTCTCCGGGAACGAGCGCGCCGTCCGCGGCCGACACGACATGGGGCGCCGCGGCCAGCGCGAGCCCGAGCAGCGCGCCAAGCGAAATTCGCCGAAGACTCATGGACGACTCCTTAGGGAGGGGCAGGGACCTGCGCCGGCGTCTCGATCCGGCGCCAGCCGACAACGTACTTTCACCGGGGTTCCAGAGCAGGAGCCGTGCCGTACGCACTATGCTTGCAAATTGCGTTGCGGTCGGGCGACCCGGGCGCCGTCAACGTGCGACAGAATAACCGTCTAGGAGAGAGGCAAAGTCGGCGCGGGCCCCGGGCCCCGGAGGCCGAGGCGGCCCGGAGTTCCGGGCGTGCGGCAGAATATCTGCCGGAGGCAGGCATGGAATTCCGGGAAGAACCGGGGGTCGAGGGCGATTCCGAAATCTGGACACGGCGCCGCGGGGGCGCGAGGTGTTGCCCACCGCGTCCAGCAGGTTCATCAGCGCAGTCTCCCGTCGAGGATGGGCAGAGGGCCCGCCAGCGGCGCCCCTCGCCGGCTTGCCGTCCCACACCAGCGTGCCCGAGACGTCCAACCGGCGATCAGCGGGGCCTATCTTCGGGGCGCGGGGCGGGGCCTGGGGCTGGCTCCCCCCGGTTCAGGCGAGCCGCATCCGCTCCAGAAGCGCCCGATAGCGCGGATCCGAGACGCGCGCATCCGGGTAGAGGCGGGGATTGACCTTGAGGTAGTAGAGATTCGGGGAGCGCTCGCGGAACGCGCGCTCGAGGCATTCGAAGCTCGCATCGAACTCGCCCAGGGCCGCGTGCGACTCGGCGAGGATGACCCCGTCCGTAACAGCTTCTCCGCCGGGGACGAGGAGTTCCGCGTGGAGGGCGCGCGCGCGCTCCGGACTGCCGCAGCGCGAATAGGTGTACGCCATCCACTGGCGTGCGAGCGGGCTTGCCTTGCCCGCGCTCTCGCGCTCGGCCCGCTCCACGGTGTCGAGCGCCTCGCGCTGCGCGCCCTTGCGGGCATACGCGTTCGAGAGCTTGATCCAACCCCACACCCAGTGCGGGTAGAGCGCCAGCGCCTTCTTGAACTCGCGGATCGCGCCGTCGTAGTCCGCCATACACAGGAGGCAGAAGCCCACGCCGTGCGTCGGTGCAGCCGAGAGCGGATCGAGGCGCTGCGCCTCAAGGCCCTGGACCAGGGCCTCGTCGAGCCGATCCATGGCGACGAGGAAGTCGGCGTACTCGAGCCGGGCGACGCTGCTCCCTGGGCTCAGGGCGAGCGCACGGCGGAACGAAGCATCGGCGGTGGACCAGTCCCAGTCGAACGCGTACGCGATCATTCCCCGCACGGTGTGCGCCTCGGCCAGGTCTGGATCGATCTCGAGCGCGCGCGCGATCGCGGCTTTCGCGATGCCCAGCCCCTCGTCGCGCGCCTGCGTTCCGTGCACGACGTGGACCACGGTCGCCTCGGCGAGCGCGGAATGGGCCAGTGCATAATCCGGCTGCCGCTCGATCGCCTGGCGGAAGTATTCGACGGCCCGCGCCATCTGGTCGGGCGTGCCGATCATGTACTGCCGGCCCATGAGGTAGAGCTGGTAGGCCTGCGGATCGGCCGTGTGGCGCCGCTTGAGCCGCAATCGCTCCTCGGGCGAGAGCGCGAGCGCGAGTTTGCCCGAGATCACCTCCGCAAGGTCGCCCTCGATCTCGAAGTAGTCGGCGAGAGGACGGTTGAAGCGGCCGCCCCAGAGCTGGCGATCGTCGCGCACGTCGACCAGTTCCGCGCTCACCACGAGGCGGTCCTGGCGCTGCGACATGCGTCCGACGAGCACCGCGCCGACCCGCAGGTCCTGTCCGATCCGCCGCGGCGCCGTGTCCTTGCCCTTGTACGAGAAGCTCGACGTGCGCGAGATCACCTTGAGCTGCGGCAACTGCGAGAGCGTGTTGATCAGGCTCTCGGCCAACCCGTCGCACAGGAACTCGGTGTCTGGATTTTGGGTCTCGTTGACGAACGGGAGGATCGCGATCGAATCGATGCGCGCGTCCGGCGCCGAACCGGCCGGCGCGCCGGCCTTCCCCTCCTTCACGTCGCGCTCGAGGTTGCGCAGGTCGGCCACGAGATCGCGCGCCGTCTGGTACCGGCGGTCGACCTCCTTCTCGAGGCACTTCCAGATCACGCGGGCGAGTGAGTCGCGGCCCGAGCTGGCGTCGGACTCGACCGGGTCAGGGTCCTGGTGAAGGATCTTGCCGACGACCTCGACGGCGGTCGAACCGCGGAACGGCCGCCGGCCGGTCGCCATCTCGTAGAGCACGGCGCCGAGGCTGAACAGGTCGCTGCGCGCGTCGACCGTGCGCCCGAGCGCCTGCTCGGGGCTCATGTAGGGATACGTGCCGACCGTGATCCCCTCGTGCGTCATCGTCGCCGCACTCGCGGCGTCCTCGAGCGCGGCGGGTTCGAGCACGCGCGCGAGCCCGAAGTCGAGCACCTTGATCTGCCCGGCGTCGTCGACCAGCACGTTCCCCGGCTTGAGGTCACGGTGAATGACGCCGCTCTTGTGGGCCGCGGCGACCGCCTCGGCGAGCGCGACGGCCATGGGCAGCAGTTCGGTGGTCGCCATGCCGCCCGCCGGGATGCGCTCCGAGAGCGGCCGGCCGGAGACCAGCTCCATGGTGAGGAACATCGTGCCGCCGGATTCCTCGACCGAGTGGATGGTCACGATGTGTGGGTGGTTCAGCGCGGCTGCGGCGCGCGCCTCCTGCGCGAACTGCCGCCGGCTCTCCGCGTCACCGGTCCGCTCGACGGGCAGCACCTTGAGCGCGATGTCCCGCCCGAGCCGCGGGTCGTGCGCGCGGTAGACCTCGCCCATGCCGCCGGCACCGAGGAGTCCGAGGACTTCGTACGGGCCGAGGCGGGTGCCGGGGGTGAGGGGCATGAGCGGAAAGGTACACCAGAGGCATCGCCCCCGGCCAAGCTACCGTCGCGCCCGCGCGCCGGCGTGGGCTCGCGGCGACGAACCCTCCGCCGCTGCGCTATAGTACCGACCCCCCCTCCCTGCGGAACATCCGGAGGAATCTCCGTGATCGGACAGACGCTCGGCCACTATCGCGTTCTCGAGAGGATCGGCTCGGGCGGAATGGGTGTCGTCTACCGTGCGCAGGACACGAGCCTGGGGCGCGACGTGGCGCTCAAGCTTCTGCCGAACGAGACGATCGCCGATGCCACCGCGCGCGAACGATTGCTGCGCGAGGCGCGCAACGCGTCGGCCCTCAACCATCCTTCGATCTGCACGATCCACGAAGTCGGCGAAGACGGCGGCCAGGTCTTCATCGCGATGGAACTGGTGGAGGGCCTGCCGCTGTCCGAGATCATCGGGGCGGCCGCGCTGCCGACCGACGCGGTCCTGCGCTATGGCAGCCAGATCGCCGACGCGCTGGCGCACGCGCACCAGAGACGTCTCGTCCATCGCGACCTCAAGAGCCTGAACATCATGGTCACGCCCGAGGGCCGCATCAAGGTGCTCGACTTCGGGCTGGCGAGGCGCGTCACCAGCGGCTCGGCCGACACGATGAGCCTGCCCGCGCTGTCGCTCACGCAGGCGGGCTCCGTCGTCGGCACGCCGCAGTACCTCGCCCCCGAGGTCCTGCGTGGGCAGGAGGCCGACGCCCGCAGCGACCTGTGGGCGCTCGGCGTCGTGCTCTATGAGATGTCCTCGGGCTCGCTGCCTTTCGTGGGCTCGACCATGTTCGACCTTGCCGGCGCGATCCTGCAATCGCCGCCCCTGCCGCTGCCGACGACCGTGCCCGCGGGCCTTCGCGCGGTCATCGCGCGCTGCCTGGAGAAGGATCCGAATCTCCGCTACCAGATCGCCCGCGAGGTCCATGCGGCGCTCGAGGTGCTTCGCACACATGCGTCCACGCCGCTCCCCGTACCCGCGCCATCACGCCGCGTGCCACGAGCGTCCCGGCTGGCGCTTTCGTTCCTGGCGCTCGCCACGGTCGGGGCCGTGGTGTGGCTCGCGCTGCGTCGGCCATGGGAATCGCGGCCCGCGCCCGCGAACCCGTCCGCAGCGTCCGCGCTGGTCGCCGTGCTCCCGTTCACCGTGCGCGGCGACCCCGCCCTGAACGACCTCCGCGAAGGCATGGTGGGCCTGCTCGGCAACGCGCTCGACGGCGCGGGCGACCTGCGCAGCGTCGAAGCTCCGGTCGTCCTTGCCGCCGTCGCGAAGGAGGATGGTGCGGCGATGAAGCCGGAGCGGGCCCGCAGGATCGCGCGGCGCCTGGGAGCGGAATGGTTCGTGCTCGGCGACATCCTGGGCCGCGGCGGGCATGTGCGCATCGAGGTCGGCATCTACGACGCGTCGAAGGACAGTCGCGCGCTCGCGCACGCCACGGCGGAAGGCCCTGCGACCGAACTGACAGCGCTGACCGAGGACGCCGCGCGCGGGCTGCTCGCCGAATTTCACCCCGGCGTGAATGTCGCCTCCGGGATGTCCGGCGCGCTGGTCACGAAGTCGTTGCCGGCATTGAAGGCCTATCTGCAGGGCGAGGCAGCACTGCGCGGCGGGGACTTCGACACAGCGCAGCACGCCTTCCAGCGCGCGGTCGAGGCCGACAGCTCGCTCGCCGTGGCGTGGTACCAGATGAGCGAGGCACAACTCGAACTGAGCCATTTCGAAGCAGCTCGCCTCAGCGCCGAGCGCGCCGCCATGCTGGGCAGCCAGCTGTCCGAGCGCCAGCGGGTGGTGCTCGACGCCTCCCGGGCGTTCATCCGCGGGGACATGGCGGTGAGCGAGCAGCTCTACCGCCGCGCGCTGGACCTGCACCCCGAGGACCTCAAATCGTGGCAACGACTGACCACACTGTTGGCAGCCTACAATTCCCTTCGAGGACGCTCCCCGAGCGAGGCCCGCGAGCCCGCCGAGCAGGTCATTCGCCTCGATCCGGGCCGTGGAGAACTCCGGTGGCACCTGGCCTCGATCGCCTACGCGGACGGCCAGATGGCCCGGGCCGAATCGCTGCTCGTGCGGGCGATCCCCCTCCTGCCCGATGTCGGTGAGGCGCGTGAGGCGCGACTTCAGCTTGCCGGCTGGCGACACAACCGGGCGGAACAGGAACGGATCTACGGCGAATACGTCTCCGTGGACTTTGGTCCACGTTTCCTCCTACTGGACATGGGGGGCGACATCGACACATTTCTTCGGATCAACGCCGGGCAGACCGCCCCGCCGCGCCCGATGATCGATCGGTTGGCGGCGGACGTCGTGCGCGCCATGGTGCTCACGCAGTCCGGGCGGCGAAGCGACGCCGAGCGCGACCTTCGCGCCGCCCACGTTCTGAGTCCGCTGGCCGCCTCGCTGTACGGGTCGCTGCTCGCCTGCTGCCTCACGACTCCGGCCCCGGCCACAAGCCTCGATTCCCTGCGAACGATCGTGGGCCACTGGTCCGAACCACCATATGCCTCCGAGTATGCCGACAGCACGTCCAGCGTCTGGGCACTCGAGGGCCCGTTCCCGCTGGCCCGGCTCTACCTGCTCGGCCTGCTGAGCGCGCGGTTGGGAGACGGGTTGGCCACGGAGCATTACGCCACGCAACTCGATCGCTTTGCCGGAAGCCGGGACATCATGCTCCGCGCGCACTTCTATGCCCTCGGGGTTCGCGCCGCGCTTGCCTGGCAGCGCCACCGCGTTTCAAACGCGCTGGCGCTGCTCGAGAAGCAGCCGATCCCGACGCGCCCCGGAAATCGCTGGGGGGTCCGATCGTTCTCGCACGAGCGCTTCATGCGCGCCGAGGCACTGTTCGAGCTCGGGCGCACCGACGAGGCGCTCGGATGGTTCGACGGCTCGGCGCGGCCGCTGTTCTGGGACGTGATGTACCTGCCGGATTCCTACCTGCGCCGGGCCGAGATTCACGAGCAGGCCGGGCATCGCGAACTCGCCGCGGAGTACTACCGTAGGGTCGCGGAGATGCGAAAGGGCTGCGACCCGGAATACCGGGCGCAGGCCCAGGAGGCTGCGCGCGCGTCGGCGCGGCTGCTCGCCCGGGCGGGGGCGACGGCAGCGGGATCGCGTTAGACTGCAGTGTCGGCCTGGGGCCATGGAGACACTTCGTCGGTTCCAGAAGTGGGCGCGTGCAAGACGTTGATCCTGCCGGTCGTGGGTGCCGATACCCAGGGAGCAGGCGAAAGTGCCGCGCTTGCCCTGCGCCCCGCAGGCAGCGTAGACTTCTTGCCTATTTGCCTGCCGCGCACCCATCGGAGAATTCTCGATCATGGCCTCGAAACCGGCCCTCGCCGCGTTCCGCCGCGCCGCCTCTTACCGCTCGCTCGCAGCTTCCCTCGCACTGGTCTCGATGATCCTCGCCTCCCCCGCCCATGCGCAGCGGCGCATGGACCCGGAAGGGCCGGCGTGGAGCGCGCCCCCGGGCGCCGAGCCGTGTATGGCAGAGGACGATCTCGCGCGGCGTCTCGAGGCCGACGCCGCGCTCGCCACCCGGCGCGCGCTGTTCGAACAGCTCGTGCAGGAGGCGACCCGCAAGAAGCTGATGGGTGCGACCACGAGCGCGGGCCCGTCGTACGTCATTCCGGTGGCGGTGCACATCGTGCACATGGGCGGGATCGAGAACGTCTCCGACCAGCAGGTGCTGAGCCAGCTCTACGCCCTCAATCGCGACTTCGCCGACTCGCTGGTCCACGGGGCGCCCGCGGTGGACACGAAGATCAGCTTCTGCCTCGCGCAGAACCTGCCCGCGAACAGCGCCGTGACGTGGTCGACGACGCCGGGCATCACGCGCACGTTCTCCTCGCAGACGAATCACAGCTACGGCAACCAGGCGAGCGAGATCGTGCTCAAGGCGATCGACTACCTGCCGTCGGACAAGTACCTCAACATCTGGGTGGTTAAGACGATTACCGGGGGCTCGGGCGGCGTGGCGGGCTACGCGACGTTTCCCGGAACGGTGCCCGCAAGCGTGGACGGCATCGTGATCCGCGCCGACGCGTTCGGCAGCAACTTCACGCCGTTCGGCTCGGGCTACAACCTGATGGCATCGAACCAGGACGGCAAGATCCTGACGCACGAGGCGGGCCACTGGCTGAACCTCTATCACACGTTCCACGGCGGATGCTCGGCCACGGGCGACCAGGTCGCCGACACGCCGATGGAGCAGGTCAACCACGCGGGCTGCCCGGCGAATGCGCCGACGAGTTGCTCGGCCACGCCCGATCCGATCGAGAACTTCATGGACTACACGAACGACGCGTGTCGCTTCGCGTTCACGGCGGGCCAGCAGGTGCGCATGCAGACCGCGCTCGCGGCGTATCGATCGGTGCTCGTGAGCGCGACGAACCTGATCGCCTCGGGCTGCTCGAGCGGCCTCAACCCCCTGCTCGTGCTCGCGCCGGCGCAGCTCTGCAGCGGCGGAACGGTCCAGGTCTCGACCAGCGCGCAGGCATCGGGCATGACCTACGCGTGGTCATTCCCGGGGGGAACGCCGGGCACGGCCACGACCCAGAACGCGAGCACGACGTATCCCGCCGCCGGGACCTATCCGGTGACACTCACCGTGACCGACGCCTCGAACGCGAGCGCGACCAACACGGGCATGGTCTACGTCGTCGCATGCGCGCCGATCGCGAACCGCTGCACGAACTGGACGTTCGGGCTCAACACCGGGCTCAGCTTTGCGACCGGCGCGCCGGTCGCGGTGGCCGGGCGCATCCCCGCGGCGGTCGAGGCGGCGACCACGATGTCCGATCCCGCGGGCAACCTCCTGTTCTACTCCGACGGCGACCGCGCGATCGACCGCACGAACGCCGTGATGCCGAACGGTAACGGGATCACGATCGGCGGCAGCTCGCACACCGGGGTGATCGCGATCCCCCGGCCGGGATCGTCGAGCCAGTATTTCCTGTTCGGCGTGCGCATGCAGGAGGACTCGCCGGTGCCCAATCCCTTCACCTATAGCGTGATCGACATGGCGCTGAACGGGGGCTTCGGGGACATCCCCGCGGGGCAGAAAAACCTGCCGATCACGCTGCCGAACAATCCCACGTTCATGATGGAGGCGGTCGCCGCAATCCCGCATTGCAACGGCACGGACTGGTGGCTGCTCACGCACGGCGGCTACATGGATACCTACAAGATCTACATTACGCGGGTGACCAGCGCGGGTCCGATTTCGACCACCGTCTCGAACCTGGGCATGGACATCCCGGGCACGCTGTTCGGCGGGATCCGCCCCACGGCCGACGGCACGAAGTTCGCGATCGCCGACGCGAGCACGAAGGAGGTCGCAGTCTACGGGTTCAACCGGTCGACCGGCGCGGTCAGCACGGTGCTCGCACCGACCGTGATCGACGCGTGGTCCGACGCGCTCCTGAGCCCGAACCAGCAGATCCTCTATTACCTGTACAACACGAACGGCATCCACGGCGTGCGCCAGCTCCAGCTCTCGACCATGCAGGTGCGCGACGTCGTGGCGAACATGCATGCCAGCGCGATCGCGATCGGGCCGGACGGGAAGCTCTACCTGTCGCAGATGGGCCAGAGCGCGCTTCACACCGTGAACTTCCCCGACGCGTTCAACATGCAGAACCTGAACGAGTGCGGCTACAACCCCTTGAGCGTCCCGGTCGGCGTGCCGAACGGGGTGCTCGGTTCCCTGCCGAACCAGCCCGCGAACTGCGGCGACGCAACGCTCGCGGCCGATTTCACGACCAAGGTGACGAACTGCCTGACCGTCCAGTGCATCTCCATGAACTGCACCGGCCCGTTCAACTGGAATTTCGGCGACGCGACCGTCGGGAGCGGCGCGAACGTCACGCACACGTATGCGGCACCAGGTACGTACACGATCACACTGACCGTGCCCGCAGCCAGCCCGACGGTGAAGGCGAGGACACTCCCACTCGGGCTCCCGCCGGTGACGATCGCCGGCTCGAACACGGCGTGCGCGCTCGCGCAGAACTATTCCGCGATCGGACCGGCAAACCTCTCGTACGCGTGGTCGCTCTCGGGCGGTACGCCGGCGTTCGGCTCCGGCAACAATCTCGATGTCGTGTGGCTGCCAACCGGGGGCCAGATCACCCTGACCGTGACCGACAGCACAACCGGTTGCTCGACCACGCTCACGAAGAACGTGGGCCCGTGCCCCGTGTGCAAGTCGCCCCCGCTCAGCATGACCGCGTGGTGGCCGCTCGACGAACCGGCAGGCACGACCGCGATCGAGACCGTGCAGGGCAACCACGCGACGGACATCGCCACGCCGCAGCACTCCGCGGGCATGGTGCGGCGCGCGCGCACGTTCAATGGCGCCTCGCAGTGGCTCGAGGCGAACGACGCGCCGGGACTCAACTTCGGCGCGGGGGACCTGACGATCGACGCGTGGGTACGTACGACCCAGGCCTCGGGCGTGCGGCGCATCGTGGACAAGCGTGCGCCCGACCCGGCCGTGGGCTTCTCGCTGTACCTGCGCGACGGCCGGCTCGCGCTCGGGCTCGGCGCCCCGCCGAACTCGACGCTCCAGGAATACTGGTCCCCGACGACTCCGTTCGTCGCCGACGGACAGTGGCACCACGTCGCCGGCGTGCTCGAGCGCGCCGACGCGACAAGCGGCACGCGCCTCTACGTCGACGGCAACGCGGTGGCGAGCTGGCCCGCGTTCAACCCCACGGGCAACCTGACGAATACGCAGAAGCTCCTGATCGGCGCCGGCGCGGGCTTCGGGCCGCCGGTCGAACACTGGTCCGGCGGCATCGACGAGGTGGAACTGTTCCAACGCGCGCTCTCCGCGAGCGACATCCTCGCTCTCGCGCTCGCCGACTCGCTTGGCAAGTGCAAGGAGTTCGTCTACGTGCCGAAGGTCGCGAGCCTGTGCCGCGACCGCACGGAAGTGACCGTGACGATCTCGCTGTGCAACTGGTCGACCGCGCCGCAGACGTACTTGGTCACGCTCGCCGGATTGGCGACCGGCCCGGGCTGCACGTTCGCCGGCCCGACCGTGTTCCAGGTGCTCGGCCTAAACCCGGTGACCGTCCCGGCTAACAGCTGCGCGCCCGTGCAGGTCGTGATCACCCGCCCGCCCGGCATGCCGCTCTACGCGACCGCCTGCTACCAGGTGACGGCGACGAACACGGCGAACAGCCAGGCGATGATCGGGCAGGGCGCGGTCGTCGCCGCGCGGCAGTGGTGCGACCTCGTCGCCGTGCCGACCGCCGGAATCGCCTTTGCCGGGACCGGAACGTCCGCGCTCGCGCGCTTCGTGATCACGAACACGTCCGGCGGTCCGCTCACGGCGCCTTACACGATCAGTGCGGAGCCCGCGCCCGGCTCCGAGGGCGGAGGCGGCGGCGGCCTCGGCGATCCGCCCGGCGTCATGCTCAACGGGCTCGCCCCGGACACTCCGTTCGCGGGCAACGTGACGCTGGCCGATGGCGCGTCCACGAACATCGACATCTCGGCTACGTTCGCTGAGGCGCGCTCGTTCCGCTTCTACGACCTCGTGCTGCGCATGGACGACGGCAACGGCAGCGCGGACGCGCTCGCCACGCACGGACTGACCTTCCGCGAGGGCGGCTCGCCGTTCGTGGGCGTGACGCCACCTGCGGTCCCCCTGCCCGCCCGCGTCGAGTTGGGTGGCCTTGCGCCGAACCCGGTCACCGGGCTCGCGCTCGTGCGCTTCGCGTTGCCGCGCGCCGGGGACGTGACGCTCACGCTCTACGACATCGTGGGGCGGCGTGTCCGCACGCTCTATCGCGGCGTCGCAGCGGCCGGACCGGGCTCGGTGCAGGTCAACTGCGAGGGGCTGCCGAGGGGGCTCTACTTCCTGCAACTGGCGACCGTGGATGGGACGGCGGGACGGCGCGTGACCGTCGTGCGCTGATGGCGGCGCCGATCCGGACTATCCTCGCACCATGCCCACCTCGAAGTCGCCCGACCGGCCGCGCGGCCTCGCCCTGATGCTGGGCTTGCGCCACCTGCGGTTCACGCTCGGGCTCTCGCTCGCGTGGGGCCTCCTGACTACGATCTAATTCAGCGGCGGCGCGAAACGCCCGTGCGTCAGCCACGGATCGAACGCCCGGCCAGCGCCTCTGGCGTGCGGGCGAGGAGCCAGGCTCCGAGCGCGCCGAACGCCACGATCCCGACGACACCCGTGACCCCGCCGAGAACCGGCGAGAATCCGATCACCAGCATCGAAAAGACTCCCAGGCCGTGGATGTTGATGCTGGCGTGGAAGAAGCTCGTGAGCCACACGCTGTCGGAGCGCAGGCGAAGAGCCGTCTGCGAGAGCGCGAAGGCCGTCGTGAGAGCGCACATCATCAGCACGCCCAGCACGGGGTGGCCTGGATAGTTGTAGCCCCCTGCGATGACCGGCGCATGCCAGAGCCCCCAGAGAGCGCCGTAGATCAGGGCCGCGCGCCAGCGACCCAACGGGAGGAGCTGCACCAGGAGATATCCGGTCCAGCCGAATTCCTCTCCGAACGTGAAGACGCTCGTGATGATCACGCCGAGCGTCAGCGACTGGGCGAACATCGCGGCCGCGAGCACGGGGAGAGGTGGAAGCTGAGGAATCGGCCGCCCCTGCGCCATTTCCTCCATGCGGGCGGTCAGCTCAGAGAGCGTCGGGTCGAATCGTCCCAGGCCGAGGAGCACCGTGACCGCGTAGATGGCCACGACGAGCAGCGGGACGCCGATCCAGACGAACAGGTACGGGCGCCAGGGACCTCGACGGAGGCCGGCCGTCGCGAAACCTTCCCTCGTGGCGAAGCGACGGACGATGTACGCCGCGATGGCCGGCGTCAACATCACGAGTGCGAGGAGAGCCGTCGTCGGAGGCGTCAGCGACGTGAATCGGACCCCGCGCGCGAGCGCGACGAACTCGACCGTCCAGGCCAGTCCGAATGCGAGGGCAAGATAGGCCAGCACGCCCCGCCACTGGACGGAAGTGCCTTTCGGGACGGCAGGGCTGCCCTGGGTCTCCGCGGTTTGTTGCACGATGGCTCCGTGGGTGGAGGACTCTGTTGCCGTCCAGCGCGATGTAGCGGTTCAGGACCGTCACTTGCACCGCAGCGAATCGTCCGCTCATCCGCACGCGAGCCACATTGCGAGGCGCGGACCATCCTGGGCGGCCCGGCAGCCGAAGTCAATTCGGAAGGCAAATTGAGGTGGGACCATCCATCACCCCGGGCTACCACCTCTCGTCGGGGATCGCTCGCCAGGTCTCCCACGCAATGTCCCTCCCTGGGTACGCGACCGTCTGGAACGGCCACTCCTTTGCGATCCAGTCCTTGACCGCGACGTGGAGGCGGCCTTCGAGTCCTCCGGCGAGTTCGCTTTGACGCGCCCAGAGGTACACCTCCGCGTCGTAACCAGGCTTGCGAGTGGGCTCGATGTACACGCAACCCATGACCTTGGACCCGGATCGATTCAGGACGGTATAGGCGAACGACCGTCGAGTTTGGAACTCCTTCTGATGCCAGCCGAGATCGATCAGGTTCTGTTCGAGAGTGAGCCCTTCCGGCCACCTGCCGCCGGGCCGGATGCTCTTGCAGTGATCCATACTGGACATAACCGCGTCGTAGTCCTTGACCACGTCATGGACGGTCAGCATCCGAAGTCGGAAGTCCTCGGTCTCGAGTTTCTCGGGAACCGTGAAGTCGGTTGGGATGAACGGAATGACCTGAGCAGATGTGTTCACTCTCGAGAGCTCCTGATTGGACTGGGTGGGGTTAGACCGCACTAGCCGAGTGGGCGCTGCCATGGTTGGCGCTCGATGTAGCCTGCTTGCCGGAACGTTCGGATCATGGGTGTATTGTTCGTTCCTGTGTCGCAGACGATGCGCCAGCAGCCTGCCGCTACGAATCGTCGCGTGGCCTCGTGAACCAGCTCGAGCGCGTGGCCTCGCCCCCGAAACTCCGGCAGGACGCCCATGTAGAAGATCGTTCCTTGGGGCTTGTCATCCTTCCAGAACCTCGCTTCTTTGAGCTGTACCGGAAGTACGAAGCCAACTGGCTCGTTCATGTCGTTCCGAGCTAGCTGCCACCAACTCGGAGGTCGATCAAAGTGTTGGGGGAGCAAGTCCAAGATCTTCTGGACTGCCGCGGCAACGCCAAGCCTGAGGACGTTGTACTGATCCGACTCATCGGTTCCTGCTTCCATCGTTCGGCCAATGGCTGAGCGCAACCACTCGTCGGTCGCGGCTTCGAACCGCAGGCGAGGCTCAGCCGGAGGTTCGGGGCAGCCAGCTTCCCAGCAGAAGGGGGTTTTCAGGTAGTGGCCGGGCTGCAGAGCGTCCATGTACGGCCTAGCCCCTGAGCTCGGCCGCCTGCGGAGACTGGCGAAGCCGGCCGTAGCAGGTCGGCTGGAGCGAGCGGCAAGGCCGCAGACTGCCGCATGGTGCGTGGGTGCGTTTCATTGACCGGCTGGTGGCTGCCACAACTCGACCTTGTTTCCCTCCGGATCGATGACCCAGGCAAACTTGCCGTACTCGGAGTCATCGATCTTGTCGAGGA
>JBDTYW010000011.1:0-17021 GCA_040005445.1 Candidatus Eiseniibacteriota bacterium | reverse complement strand
GACGATCAACTACGGCAAGGAACTGCCGCTCGCCCAGGGCGTGCACTTCGACGTGTAGCATGGATCTCGCGGCGCACGACCGGATTCGCGCGGCCGTGCGCCGCATTCCCCGCGGGCGCGTCGCCACCTACGGCGAGGTGGCCGCGCGCGCCGGCCTCCCGGGCCGGGCGCGGCTCGTCGGCACCGTGTTGCGCAACTCTCCCGAGGGAACCTCGCTGCCCTGGCACCGCGTCGTCGGCGCGGGCGGCGTGCTGAGCGTCGGCCGCTATGCGCCCTACGCCGCGCGCACGCAGCAAATGCGGCTGGAGCGCGAAGGCGTACACTTCACGCGTGGGGGGCGGGTGATCATGGCGCGACATCGCCGGGGAGGCCCATAGGTCTGAGTTCGTGCGGATTGCACTGCCGGCGAGTCCCCCCATTCGTCGGAACCAGGGCCCCTGAGCCGTGGTAGCATCTCATGCACGCCAGACGACTGGTCTCCCATCGGTGCCGAGTTGCCAGGCCGGAGTCATCCGGCCTGTGCTCGACCGCAGTCGGCTACCGGAAAGACATCCCTTGAGCCTGCATCGGACACGACTCGGATTCGTGGCAGTCCCACTCTTGGTGATCACGCTTGCGTCCTCCGCTCATGCCGGCTCCCAGGTCTGGACCGGCACGGGTCCGCGAGCGCGCAGCATCGAGGCGCTTGCCCGCGACCCCCTCAACGGATCGCGCATGTGGGCTGCTTCGTTCGGCGCCGGCGTCTATCGCTCGCTCGACGGCGGGGCCACCTGGGCGGCCTACCGCACGGGGCTGACCAACACGTACGTACGGTGCCTCGCGGTCAACCCGATCCATCCGGACTCGGTCTACTGCGGTACGAACGACGGCGTCTTTGGAAGCGTCAATGGCGGCGTGAACTGGACGCCCGTGCTCTCCACCGCCGTGTCGGTGCGCTCCCTGACGATTCAGTCGAACCTGCCCCGCGTGATCTATGCAGGCACGAACGGTGAAGGGATCTACAAGTCGGTCAACGGCGGGGCGACGTGGTCCACGACGAACCTCGGGCTGGCGAACGTGTCGGTGCGCGACATCGCGCTCCTGCCGACCCAGCCCGACCTCGGTCTCTTCGCCGCGACCGGGACGGGTGGCGGGGTCGAGCGCAGCAGCAACGGCGGACTGACCTGGGCTCCCGTCTCCGACTCGACGGCGAGACTGGGCGCGGCCGAACAAATCCAGATCGACGCGCAGGATCCGCAACGGATCTACGTCGACGAGCTCACCCGCGGCGTGCTCCGCTCGACCGACGGGGGTACGAGCTGGTCCACGATCAATCGGGGCTTGCCGGACCTGCAGACGCGATCGTTGGCGGTGCTCGACACGCTTCGCTACGTTGGTACGCTCGGCGCGGGTGTGTTCACGACCACGCTCCACGACACGATCTGGCACCCCGGCGGCCCCGGGCCCGAAATCGGCGCGGTGGATGCGCTTCTCGCGTTCCCTTCAAACCTGTCGAAGATTTGGGCCGGAACCGACGGTGGCGGGATCTACGCGTCCGCCAATCGTGGCGTGACGTGGTCCCAACTCGACGGCGGCCTGCTCAGCACGTCGGCCTTCTCGCTCGCGGTGCGGCCGGCGACGCACCGGGTGTATGCGGGCCTGGGATTCGGCGACCAGGCCTGGCGCAGTGGGGACGGCGCCGCCACCTGGACCCGGGCGGCCTACCTGTTCACGCACGACTCGGAGCACGGCATCGTCGCCGATCCCCTCGCGCCGTCGACGGTGTACCTGAGCGCGTACGGCGCCGGCGTCTACCGCAGCCTCGATGACGGCGCGACCTGGTCGAACCCCGACAGCACGAACGGAACGCTTGCGAACACGTTCGTGCGCCCGCTCGTCGCCTGGCCCGGACAGTCCGGGCACCTGCTCGTGGGGAGCGGGATCGGCCCGTTCGAGTCCACCGACGGAGGCGTGCACTGGACTTCGCGGGTCGGGAACCTCCCGCCAAGTTTCGGCGTGCATGCGCTCGCGCTCAACCCCGGAACGCCCGCCACGATGTTCGCCGGGAATGACCTGCTCGGACTCTATCGATCGACCAACGGGGGCGGGACCTGGCTCGCGCGCAACGCCGGGATGCCGATCGCGTTCGTGCACGTCATCGTGCTCGACCCGGTCACGCCGACGACCGTCTATGCGGCGACCGACTCGGGAGTGTTTCGCTCCCTGAACAACGGCGACTTGTGGGCGCGCGCATCGGCGGGCCTGCCTGCCGGCTCCGTTCGCGCGCTCACGCTCGATCCCACCCACGTGGCCGTCCTGTTCGCGGGCATCTACGGCCAGGGCGTGTTCGAGACCGTCAATGGCGGAGTCTCGTGGTTCCCGCTGGCCGCCCAGTCGGGGCTCGTCAATCGAAACGTGCGGGCGCTTGCCCTCGACCCCGGAGTGAACACGCTGTACGCCGGCACCGAGGCCGGCGTCGAGGCGCTCACGAGCTACCCGCTGGCGGCCGTGGGCGTCGAACCGTCCCCGATCGACGCGGTCTCCCTCGCCGCCGCGCCGAATCCGATGCGCCCCTCCGGGCGACTCGCCGTTCGTTTCGCCTATCCGGGACGGGTCCCCGCGCGCCTCGCGATCTACACAGCCGGTGGCCGCCAGGTGCGTGTCGCGAAGCTCGACCCGCTTCCCGCCGGGGACAGTTCGCAGACGGGCACGTGGACCTGGGACGGAATCGACGACGCCGGACGGGCGACTCCTGCGGGCGTCTACTTCATCTCATTGCGCGCGGGCCCGGCCCACGCGACGACCCGCTTCGTCCGCCTCGCCCGCTAAGCATGGCCCTGCTCTCCATCGCCCTGATCGCGACCCTCACCGGCTACGGCGTGTGGGAATCCCGCCGCCACGCCGCCCAGCTTCGCCGGATCCCGATCCGCGTACACGTCAACGGCACCCGGGGCAAGTCGTCGGTGACCCGATTGATTGCCGCCGGTCTGCGCGCGGGCGGGATCCGCACATTCGCGAAGACCACGGGCACGATGGCGCGCATGATCCGGCCCGACGGGCAGGAGTTCGACGTCTATCGGGTCGGGCACCCGAACGTCATCGAGCAGACTCGCATCGTGCGTCGCGCGGTCGAGACAGGCGCCGATGCGCTCGTGCTCGAGTGCATGGCGGTCACGCCGGAGTTACAGCCGCTGTGCGAGCTCCGGCTGGTCAAGAGCACGGTCGGCGTGATCACGAACGCGCGGGCCGACCATCTCGACGTGATGGGCCCGACGGTGGACGATGTCGCGCATGTGCTCGCGCAGACTGCGCCCGTGCGTGGCGTCCTTTTCACGGCCGAGCGCGAGCGCGCCCCGATTCTCGCCGCGGTTGCGCGCGCGCGCGGCGGCACGATCGAGATCACCGACGCCGCACTCGTCTCGGATGCCGAGCTCTCCGCCTTCGCCTATTTCGAGCATGCGGAAAACGTCGCGCTGGCCCTCGCGGTGTGCGGGCATCTCGGCGTGGTGCGTGCGACTGCACTCGCCGGGATGCAATCGGCGCGGCCCGATCCGGGCGCGCTCCAGCGCTACACCGTGATCACGGGCTTGAAACAGGTGACGTTCGTGAACGCGTTCGCCGCGAATGATCCGGACTCGACCGCCCTGATCTGGCAGCGCCTCGGATTCGATCGGCCGGAGCCGGGCGTCGAGCGCATCATCCTCGCGAACTGCCGTGCCGACCGCATTCAGCGCTCGGGCCAGATCGCGGAGCTGATCGCCCGGACCCTGCGCGCCGATCACGTCGTGCTGACCGGGGAGGGCACGGAGCTGGTCGCGTACCGCGCGGTACAGAATGGGTTGCCCGCGGAGCGTGTCCACGACCTCGGTGGGCTCGATCCCGAGGGTGTCTACGAGCACCTGCTCGGCTTGGTGACGGAGCGCGCCGATATCTTCGGAATCGGGAATATCGTCGGACTCGGTGAGGAAATCGTGCTGCATTTCCGCAATCGGGCGGTGAGTCATGGTTGAACAGGCGGTCGGCCTCGGGTTGGTGATCAGCCTGATCTTCTCCGAGACATTGGGCCTCGCGGCCGGCGGCATGGTCGTGCCCGGTTATCTCGCACTCATGCTGCACGAGCCGGGGCGCGTCGTGGGCACGGTCGGCTCCGCGCTGATCGCGCTCGCCCTGCTCAAGCTGCTCTCGCGCTACGTGCTGATCTACGGCCGCCGGCGCATCGTCGTCGCCGTGCTGATCGGCTTCGCCATCGGCGCGGTTTCGCGCGACCTGCTTCGGCTCCGGGTGATGGACACGAGCCTGGACCTGCGCACGATCGGCTATGTGATCCCCGGCTTGATCGCGAACTGGATGGAACGCCAGGGCGTGCTCCAGACGCTCTGCGTCATGACCACGACCGCGATCCTCGTCCGACTGCTCCTCATGCTGATCGGCGGGGGGGATCTCCTGCGATGAGCCTCGCCCGCGCTTCCACTCCTGCGCTCGTCGGCCTCGCAGCGCTCTCGATCGTGGCGTTCGCCGTCGCCGAGCGGTCACTCGCACCCGCCCACACCGACGCCTATCGCATGAAGCTCCGGGCCGTGCAGCTCATGGAACGGTCCGAGAAGGCGATCGCCCGGGCGAAGCAGGCCCGGGGCCTGCCCGTGGACGTGAAGAACGACCCCGAGGGCACGGGCCTGATCGGCCCCCAGTTCACGCTCACGACCACGGACCGGGGATCGCAAACCGCGAAGGAACTCGCGGCCCATCCGAACTTCGCGGCGGCGGTCACGCAGATGCTGCTGCTCGGTGGAGTGCGCGAGGGCGACCTCGTCGCGGTCGGCGTCACCGGATCACTGCCCGGCCTGAACCTCGCGGTCCTCTCCGCGTGCAAGGCGATTGGCGCCGAGCCGCTCGTGATCACATCCGCAGGCGCATCCATGTTCGGTGCAACCGACCCCGAGTTCACCTGGCTCGACATGGAGACGGCGGTCGACCAGCCCGGTCTGTTTTCGACCCACTCGATCGCGGCTTCGATCGGGGGCGGGGCGGACCAGGGGCGGGGCCTGTCGCCCGCCGGCCGCCAGTTGATCGTGGACTCCATCGAACGCAATCACGTCCCGCTGCTCGATTCACCCGGTGTTCTCGAGGCCGTGAAGTCGCGCGTTGCCCTCTATGACTCGGTCGCAAAGGTTCGCGGCAAGGCGATCCGCCTCTACGTCAACGTGGGGGGCGGGGTCGCAAGCCTGGGGGGTGCGCAGAATGGAAGGTTGATCCCTGCCGGGCTCACCCGAAGGCTCGCGCGTCGCAGTTATCCGAATCATGGCGTCATCATCGTCATGGCCGACCGCGGGCTTCCGGTGATCCAACTGCTGAACGTCGAGCGACTGGCGCGTGAGTTCTCGATCGTCGACGAACGGGGAGCGCGCGCCAAACCCGGGCAGGGACTCCTGTTCATCAAGTACCGATACAACCTGTGGCTGGTGAGCGGGGCGGCTCTCGTGATCCTGCTCGCCAACTTCTTCGTCCTCCGAACCGACCTGCACCACCGCTTGCTCGGCCAGGATCATCCCGAAAGGAACCCGATCCGATGACCAACGCTCGTCCGATCGTCTCCACCGCCGGCGTGCTCGCCGGGCTCGCGCTCATCGCTGCGATCGCCCACGCCGGCTCGTGGGAGGCGATCGAGCGGTTGCCCGGTCGCACGGCCACGTCCGTACAGGTCAACGGCAAGCCGCGCGTCTACTTCAAGATCACCCGGGAGACTCCCCTCGACGTGCCGATCGACGGCCCCTCGCGCCTGAGCGTCGTCTCGCGCGCGATCCTGCCGAAGGGATCCTCCGCGGTGGTGCGCTACACGCTGGTCGTGAGCGATCGCGGCAGGGAACTGGAGCGTCACGACACCGAGAGCTCCCCCGCCAGCAAAGTGCGCGATCCCTCCGCCGCCGCCGAGCTGGGCAAGAGCCGGCGCATGACCGTGGACGTGCCGGCGGGCGCACACTCGGTGACGCTCGCCGTGATCGGCCCGACGCCGGTGCTGGTCCGCCTCCGCCGCGCCGCGAGCACTTCGGATGGCCAGCCGACGGTGAGCCTGACGCCGGTGGTCGCCGAGCGTACCATGCCGGTGCTCGAGAACGAGCGCACGATTCCCTACTATGGGCTGACGATCGGCCACTCCGTGCGCTATCGCGTCGTCGGGCCGACCACGCTCGATCTGCTGACCCGGCTCGACTTCGATCGCACGATGCGGGGCACGCAGGCGTATCGTATTGCGATCTCGGAACGAGGCAATCGTGTGCGTGAAGCCTCGTACAGGACGACCAAGGCGACCGCGGCAACCTATACGAACGTGCGCGACCGCGTACCCTCGAAGTTCGATCGTCTCCAACTTGCGGTCGGCGCCGGCCTGCACGAATTCGATATCACGTTGCTCGCCCCCGCGGGGCACTCCGCGAGCGTCCATGCGCGCATCCCGCAACCAACCGTCGGAGGGGAAGAGTGAGGCTCATTCCCGTGTGGTCCCAACTCGCCGTGATCGCATTCGTCGGCACCCTTGTCACCGCGACCCCCCCGCGCGCGGCGACATCCCCTCGCGCGCGACCGGCGGCGGGGCAGTCGCTTGAGCTGAGCGTCGGCCTCATGCCGTTCTACGACGACAACGTGCTTGAGTACTCCGACAACCAGATCGCGGAAATCGAATCCGGTCTGCACCCCGATCGCTATTCGATCCGCTCCCGCGACGACCTGGTCGTGCAGCCCGAACTCGGGCTCGTGTATCGCGTCGACCAGGGGGGCGGGCGACGGCGTATCGTGCGCCTGCGCGGTATCGGGCGCTTCAACGACAAGAACGCGACCGCCGACGATCATGCGCTGAGCGCGGGCTGGCGCGAGAGCTTCCAGGGCGGACGGACGTTCGCCGCAAGCTACTACACGCTTCCCGACTACTACCTGCGGCAGCTGTACGACGAGGACGCGGTGGTGCCGTTCCCGGGACTCTCAAAGTACCGGCGCGCCGGCTTCGCCCTCAAGATTCCATCGGTGGAGTATGCGCAGAGGCTTTCGCACGCAGTGCGCGCCGCGCTCGACTACCAGTACGAGCGGCGAAACTACAACGACGACTTCAACGAGCGGGACTCGGGCACGCACCAGGTCGAGGCCGAGCTCGCCCTCGACCGACTGCGCCACCGCGGAAGGATTGCCGTGCTCGGGGGCTATCGAACGAGCAAGGCGCGGGGCTCGGACGGCGATTCCGCCGGCGTGACCCCGGACGACGTGGATGTCAGCTACCACGGACCAATCGTGGGATTGAGCGGGCGTCTCGGGCTCGGCCGAGGGCGCCACGTGCGCTTCGACGGCGACGCGTCCTACACGCTCTCGGGCCGTCACTATACGTCGGATCGCCCGGCAGACAAGTACCACTATCTGCGCCAGGACTGGCTTCATAAGTTCGAGCTCGGCTTGGGCGCCACGATTCACCGCAGTCTTCATGCGCGGGGCTTCTATCGCCGCAAGGACGCGAACGCACGGCTGGGCACGTCGGCGCCTCCCGTGTCCGATTCCGGCAGCTATCGCGTGAACCAGGTCGGCCTCGAGCTCGACTGGGTCGCGACGCTCTGGCACCGCGCCTCCGCGCCCTCGCAGGGCGACGCCGACTCGAGCGAGCCGTGAAACGCACCGCTGCCCTGCTCGCGCTGGTCCTTGCCGGGGCGAGCATGGGGTCCTGTCACGCAGCCCGCGTGTTCGCGCCCGCACCTGCAGTGCGAGTCTCCTCGGCGGCGCTCTACGCATTGAACGTGGAGTTCGCTCAATCCCTCGACCGCGCGAGCGCGCAGGATGTCGCGCACTTTACGATCCGGTCCGCCGGCGGCGGGGCCGTTGCGGCCATCTCGAGCGCCGCGTTGATCGACACGCTGTATGGCCGGGTCGTGCAACTCGTGATTCCCGCGTGGTTCGGAGACAGCGCGGCGGACCGCGCCGACTTCGTCGTCCAGACACGTGGGTTGGTCGATGCTTACGGCCGCGCCATCCCGGATGCGGACACTTTTGTACGCACCGGACTCGCCTACGGTGAGGGCATGTCAGCGCTGTTCGACACGCACTGCACATCGTGTCACGGGGCGTCGGCCCCCGCCGGGAGCTACCGGACCGACAGCCTCGCGGGCCTGCGCGGGAGCGGTCTCGATGCCACGCCAAATCTCATCATTGGCGATCCGAACTCGCTGGTCGTGCGCAAGTGCAAGCCCGGGAACTCGATGTTCACGGCGGGGAACCTGACGGACCTCGACTTCGAGTCCATTCGCGACTGGATCGTGGACTACCGCGCGCGGCCCTGAGCGCCGCCGGCTTGCGGCGAGCGGGGGGTCAGGGTTTCGCGGTGCCGGGGAGCGGTCCGAACCGCGCCGTGAGGTAGGCGCGCAGCGAGTCGTGCTGCGCCGGCGCGACGGGCGCCCCCCATTTTTCCATCTGCGCGATCGTCTTCTCCCACGCCTCCCGGCCCTTGTGCTGCTGGGCGATCAATTGCGCCGAGTGGCACACGAGGCACGCGCGCTCCGCGATCTCCCGTCCCGGGCCCGCGGGGAGGCGGTCCGGGTAGAGCTTGCGGCGCGGGGGCGCTCCCGGCGCGGCGAGCGTCGCGCACGCGATCGCCCCGAGCAGCGCGATGGCGAGAGCGGCGCTCCGGCTCCTAGCCCGTGACATGGACGCTCACCCGGTGCCAGGAGTTGTTGCCGTACCCGCCAACGTTGACGTCGGCGCCCGCGGGCTGGGTCTCGTTCGTGGAATCCGTGGCGCGCGCCGAGAGGACGACCCGCCCGCGCGCGGCGGGAGTCACGCGCCCGCGGAACGCCCGCCACGCGTAGGGCGTGTTCTCCCCCTCGAGCACGGCGTCGTAGAACGTGCCGCCGCCGTCGGCGGAGACCTGAACCTTCTCCACCGTGCCGTCGCCGGCGCCCGACCAGGCGTAGCCCCTGACCTCGATCGAAGGTCCGGCGAGCCGCGTGCCTTCGAGCGGACTCGTGATCAGCGACTTGACCCGCATCGCCTCGACCGGCGGGGACGTCCGGGGATCGCCGCCGACGGGGGAGTAGCGGTAGCCCTTGGCCATGAAGTGATTGTCCGAGGGCGCGGCCTCGACCCGGATCCGCGTCACCCACTTGGCCCACGCCATGCCGTACCAGCCGGGCACGAGCGCCCGCACCGGGCCGCCATGGCGCGTGGGCAACGGGCGTCCGTTCATTGCGAGCGCGATCACGCCGCGCTCGCGCGCGAGCGTCAGCGGGATACTGCGCAGGAACGGCGGCGCCTGGGGCAGCGTGGCGTGGTCGGCGGCCTCGAACCACACGTGCTTCGCCTCGGGCAGGACACCCGCGCGCTCGAGCAGGAGGGAGAGCGGTACGCCGCCCCAGTCCGCGGTGCCCACGGCGCCGCGTTCCCACTGCGTGCCCGACGTATTTGCGATGGGAAACAGCCCGCGCCCGTTGCCGGCGCATTCGAGCGTCGCGCGAATGCGCGTCGCGGGCAACGCCGCGAGCGCCGCGAGATCGAGCGTCAGCGGCGTGCGCACGAGCCCGCGCACTTCGAGCCGGTACGATGCGCGATCGACAGTCGGCACCGGAAAGTGGCTGCGCACGAAGAACGCGTCGTTCGCGGTCGTCGCGCCTTGGCCCAGCGCCGCAACCGTGGTCTCCCAGTGCTCGGGCCACGCATTGCGCTCGATCAGGGCGGGCGCGCCGAGTCCGGCGGCCGCGGCCTCGCGCGCCCATGCGGGCACGGCGGAGAGGGCGAACCCGAGCGCGCCCACGCGTGCGCCGTAGGCCAGGAATTGTCGACGGGAGAGCCGCATGGCGGGCGATGGTAGGGCGCGGGCGTCCCGACCACAACCGGCATGTTCGGCCTGCCCGTGCTAACGTGAGGCATGCGCCCCGCGTCGTGCGTCCTCGCCGGCCTCACCGTCCTGCTCCTCGCCCTCGCCGTCCGGCCCGCGTTGGCCGATCTCACGATCCACGCCGTCCACGTGCGCGACGGCGGCATGACGCCCGACCTGCGCCTCACGCAGGACGAGCGCATCGAGCTCACCGCCACCCGGCGCCGCACCGACGATTCGACGAGCTACCAGTACACGGGCAAGGACCGGCCGCCGCCGCCCATCCCGCGCGCGAGCGCGATGACCGAGGTCGTCGCACTCGACCAGGGCGTGCTCTGGGGCTGGGCGCCCGACGGTGACGGCTACCGCGAGGCGCCGCTGTCGCAGGTACGCAGCCAGCGCGGCGCGCTCTGGAGGCAGGTGCTCGCGCCCGAGCCCGACCCTTCGGCCGCGATCGAGCAGGGCGCGGATTCGCTCGGTCCGTGGGCCACGCCGGCCTGGAAGTTCGCCTCGGGCAAGCGCACGATCGCCGGGCTCCCCGCACGGCGCGTGGTCTCGACCTGGCACGAGGGCGGCGAGGATTCGATCGTGTTCGAGGCATGGATCGCGCGCGAGGCGCCGGGCGCGGCCGAGTCCGCGGCATTCGATTCCGGCGCGCGGGCGGCGATGTTGCTCGACCCGGTGCTCCCGCTCGGGGTCGCGGACCAGTGGGGCCCGGCGTGGTTACGCGTTGCGCGCGTGCTGCGCGCGGCGGAAGGGATGCCGCTCGCGCTCAAGGTCTCGCGCCTGCGCTCGAGCGTGACCGAGGCGGGGCCCGACGGCCAGCCGCTCACGCGCCTGCTCGAGCATCCGATGGTGGCGATCGAGGACCGGTTCGAGGTGCTCGCGATCTCCACCGAGAGCATCGATCCTCTTCGATTTCAACTTCCGGCGAGATTGCGCCTACTCGAGTAGTGCATCGGAGCCCGGGTTTCGTCCCATGCGCTGTACAGAAACCTGACATCTCTGCTTGACCTTCTCCCGCTTGCGATTACAATCCCACGCGAGCTGCCGACCCACGCCCGGGGTCACGGCTGGTCATGATTCCATTCCTCATTCATCAGGCAACCCCCGGGCTGAACCTTTGCGGCCGGTCGCTCTCGCGCCTGTCCCGCGGGCTCGATTCGAGTGCTATTCCGGGGCACCACCACTTGCGCCCTGCGTTACTCACACTCCCGAAGGGGGACTTCGATGGAGCGATCCAGAATCCTCGGGGCCGGTGTTTGGACGGCGATCGGGCTCACGGCCGCGTTTGCGGTCGTCAGTGCGAACTCCAACCATCACCGTGCCACATCCACGACCGTCTGTTCGACGAAGGCGACTTCCGCCTCGGCGAGCGATTGCTGTGTCCGCGACGCGAAGGCCGCCCCGGCGGTCGCCGCCGTGACGAAGGCGGCGCCGAAAGCCGCTCCCAAGGCGGCAGTCCCGGCGGCCCCCCGGCCCGCGGGCCCGGTGGGCGTGAACGGCATGGTGATTGCGATCGACCCGGAGACGGGCGAACTCGGCATGCCGAACGCCCAGCAGATGAGCGAGCTCCAGGCGCTCATGGTCCCGGGCGACGATCTCAACTATTCGGATGCCGGGCTGACCCCGGTGCGCAATGCCGACGGTTCGGTGACGCTCGACCTGCAGGGCCGGTTCCAAGAGTACGCCAGCGTCCAGGTGACCCCGGGCGGCAAGAAGGTGTTCGGCTGCAGCGACAAGTCCAACGCCGGTCTTCCGATCACCCCGTCCGCGCCTGCTGCGCTCGAGGAGAAGTAGCATGCGCATGGCGAATACGCTTCTGGCTTCCCTCGTCGCCCTGATCATGGCCGGCGCGGTGCTCGCGCCGACGGCGCATGCCGCGACGATCACGATCGTGAACAACGACGGCGCGGGCGAAGGCTTCAACGACCCGACGGTGGTCGCCCCCATCGGCGGCAATCCTGCCACCACGGTAGGCGCCCAGCGTCTCTACCTGTTCCAGTACGCCGCGAACATCTGGGGCTCGCTGCTTCCGAGCAGCCAGGTCATCCTGGTTCGCGCGCAGTTCGACCCGCAGACCTGCACGGCGACCAGCGCCGTGCTGGGCAGCGCCGGCCCCGTCACGATCCATCGCGACTTCGGCGGCGCGCCGTTCACCGGCCACTGGTATCACGCGGCCGAGGCGAACATGCTGTCGAGCTCGGACCTGAGCCCCGCGAACCCGGACATCAACGCCACGTTCAATTCGAACCTGAACGGCTCGCCCACCTGCCTCGGCGGGCAGGGCTGGTACTACGGCGTGGACGGCAACGAGGGCACGAACATCGAGCTGTTGCCGGTCCTGCTGCACGAGATGGGCCACGGACTCGGCTTCAGCACGTCGACGAGCGGCACGAGCGGCAACTACAACTCGAGCTTCCCGACGATCTTCGACAAATTCCTGTGGGACGCCACGACCGGGCAGCACTGGGACTCCGGCACGACCGCCGGCCAGCGCGCCGCCTCGGCCATCAGCTGCGGCGGCCTGCGTTGGGACGGACCGAGCGTGAGTTCACACTCGCTGGCGCTGCTCGGACCGCGTCCGAACCTGCACACCAATGCGCCGATCGTCGTGGACATGGCGGTGGGCGAGGCCGCGTTCGGGTCGCCGCTGTCGGCCGGCTCGGTCACGGGTCCGGTGACCCTGGTCAATGACGGCGTCGCGGCCCCGAGCTTGACCGACGCCTGCGAGGCGATGGCGCCCGGCAGCCTCACCGGTCAGATCGCGCTCGTCGACCGCGGCACGTGCGGCTTCGTGATCAAGGTGAAGAATTGCCAGGACGCCGGTGCGATCGCCGTGATCGTCTCCGACAACGTCGCCGGCTGCCCGCCGGCCGGCCTGGGCGGTGCGGATCCGACGATCACGATCCCGGCGGTCCGCGTCACGCTCGCCGACGGCAACACGCTGAAGGCGAACCTTGCCGGACTCAACGTCACCCTGGCGGTCAATCCCGCGCTCAAGGCGGGATCCGACAATTCGGGGCGCGTGCTCATGTACACGCCGAACCCGTTTGTCTCGGGCTCGTCGGTCTCGCACTGGGACGTCTCGGCGACGCCGAACCTGCTGATGGAGCCGGCGATCAACAACGACCTGTCGCAGAACGTCGACCTGACGATCAACCAGATGGCCGACATCGGCTGGATCGACCCCGCGACGCCGATCTTCGTGGCGCCCGGCCACGTCCTCGCCGGTTACGATGGCGTGCGCATCGAGTTCTACAGCGGCAAGGCGCTCGAGGGCACGTGGACGTCGTATCGCCTGAACGACGGCATCTGGACCGCGATCGGTTCGCCCGAAATCCAGGGCAAGGGCCTGCTCATCCTCAAGGACTCCAACGTGAAGCCGGGCGAGACCTACTCCTATCGCCTGGGCGCCCTGGACAACACGACGCACGAGCAGACGTTCTCGGAGACCGTCACGGTGACGATCCCGACGACGGTCGCGTTCGCTCTCGACGCCGTCCGCAACCCGGCCGGCCGCGAGCTGACGATGGCGTACACGCTCGGTGGCGTGGCGCCGGCGCGGCTGATGCTCTACAACATCGCCGGCCGTTCGCTGCGCACGCTCGACCTGAGCGGCATGGGCCTCGGCCGTCACACGGTGGACCTGGGCGCCGGCATGGCGCTGCGTCCGGGCACCTACTTCGTCAAGCTCGTGCAGGGCGATCGCGTGGCCACCCGTCCGGTGGTCGTGCAGTAGCTTCGCTCACTTCGAGGTCGTAAGGCGCGGGGCCGCTCCCTTCGGGGGGCGGCCCCTTCGCTATGCGGGAAGGAGTTCGAGGCAGGCGGCGTACACGCTGTCCGCGCCGATCGCCGCCAGGCCGCGCGCGGGCGTTGCCGTGTCCTCGGCACGCAGGATGCGCACGCGCGCCGGCGGTACGAACGGCCCGCACTCGGCCGGGTCCCAACCCGAGAACAGCGCGACCACGGGCGTGCCGACGGCGGCGGCGACGTGCATCGGGCCGGTGTTCGGCGAGACCAGCAGCGCGAGCCGCGCGAGCAGCGCCTTGTAGCGCTCGAAGTCCTGCGGCCCGCCGAGCACGGTCACCGCGTCGCCCGCGCGCTCGAGGAACGGCGCGAGCAGTGCGCGCTCTTCGGGCAGCACGTCGATCACAGGACGGACGCCTCGCCCCGGCTCCGCGAGCATGCGGGCGAGACGCGCGGCCTCGGCCATGGACCACGCCCGGTGCTTGCGCCCCCGACGCCCGGCGAACAGGCCGCGCGCCGACTCGCTATACGTGAGGTGGAGCCCGACCAGCGGCTCCTTGCCGGTGAGCCCGTGCGCCGCGAGGTAGGCGTCGGCGGCCGCCCGCCCGGCGTCGCTCACGGGAAGAGACGCCCACGGGCGGGGGAGCGGCGCGGACAGGGACGCCTCGACGAGGTCGAGGCAGCGGTCGCTGAAGTGCCTTGGCGAGAGCCCGTCCCGACGCGCCATGGCGAAGATCGCGGGGGCCGCCTCGCGCAGCAGCGACCCGTAACGGGGGTGGGTCTCGAATACGTAGATCCGCTCGTACCCGGCCGCGCGCAGCTCGCGGCCGCGGCTGGCGCGCGCGAACCAGGCGGCGGGAAACCTCCGGGGATCGACCCACAGGCGCGCGAGGCGAGGGTCGAACCCGCGCAGCACGCGGGGGCCCTCGGCCGAGGTCCACAGGTCGAGCTCCGCCCCGGGGAACGCGTCGAGCAGCAGCCGCAGTGCGGGCGTGAGCATGACGAGATCGCCGGCGCGGCCCTGGCGCACGGCCAGGATGCGCGCCGGGGCGCCGGGGGTCATTGGAACTGCACTCGCATCGGGTTTTCCTTCATACTGGGAGGCATCATGCACCTGAACGTCCCGATTGCCCCCGGCGAATTTCTCGACAAGCTCACCATTCTCGAAATCAAGATTGAACGCATCGCCGATCCCGGCAAGCTCGAAAATGTGCGCCGGGAGCTCGACCTGATGCGCGCGGCCTGGGCGGCTTCGGCGGCGGCGGCGGCCGACGTGGCCGAGCTCGTGGCCGAGCTCAAGCGCGTCAACGAAGCGCTGTGGGAGATCGAGGACCAGATCCGCGTCTACGAGTCGCAGTCGGACTTCGGCGCCCGCTTCGTCGAGCTGGCGCGCTCCGTGTACCACACCAACGATCGCCGCGCCGAGATCAAGCGCGCGATCAACGTCGCCCTGTCCTCGGACCTCATCGAAGAGAAGTCCTACGCCGACTATCATCGGGGATGACCACGCCATGCGCCGCACGTCCCGAAGCCTTCTCTCCGTCCTCCTGTGCGTGCTCGTGCTCGCGCATGCCGCGATCGCGCTGGCCGGTCCGAAAGCGCTGTTCGACAACACCAAGGCCGAGACCGCCGGCAACGCCGACTGGGTGATCGACGACAACCAGCCCGTGCCCTCGCCGGCGCAGGGCGGGATCACGTGGGCGACGAACGAGAACTTCTGGACGGGCGCGGCCTCGGCGTGGGGCGTGCAACTGGTCAAGCGCGGCTACACCGTTGCGACGCTTACGACGGCGTACGGGATCACGTATGGCAACCTCGGCAACGCCTACGACCTGTCGAAGTACGACGTGTTCATCGTGCCCGAGCCGAACATCCGGTTTACGGCCGCCGAATCGCTCGCGATCTTCCAGTTCGTGGCCGACGGCGGGGGACTGATCGCAGTGTCCGATCACTCGGGGTCCGATCGCAACAACGACGGCTACGACTCCCCGCAGATCTTCAACCTGCTCGACTCGCAGCACCTCTGGGGCGTGCACTTCGCGGTCTCGCCCGAGGCCAACAACAACATCGTGCAGACCAGCACGAACGTGAACATCGCTCAGGCCGACTCGATCATCCACGGCCCCGCCGGCAACGCGGCCGCGCTCGCCTATCACAACGGCAGCACGATGACGCTCTACCCGGGCATCAACCCGAGCGTGCGCGGCAACGTGTGGATGACCGGCCTGCCGCAGACCAGCCTCACCGGCCTGATGGCCGCGCAGGCGGTGTACGGCAACGGGCGTATCTTCTTCGCCGGCGACAGCTCGCCGGTCGACGACGGCACCGGGCAGCCCGGCAACACGCTCTACACCGGCTGGGCGGAGTCGGCCGACAGCCTGATCTTCCTCAATGCCACGCTGTGGGCCACACGCCGCGCGCCGGCCGGGGACACGACCCCGCCGACCGTGACGGTGCTGTCGCCGAACGGCGGCGAGACGTGGGACACCGGCTCCTCGCAAGCGATCACGTGGAGCGCGAGCGACGACGTGGGGGTCACCGCGGTCGATCTCGACCTGTCGCTCCACGGCGCGAACGGCCCGTGGATGCCGATCGCGCACGCGCTCGCGAACAGCGGGAGCTACGGCTGGATTGCGCCCGACTCGGCGAGCGACAGCGCGCTTGTGCGCGTCACCGCGTATGACGCGGCGACGCACGCCACCATGGACGCGAGCGACAGCGTGTTCGTTCTGTTCGATCCGCTCGTCGCCGCGCTGCCGGGGCCGGCGGGGCTCGCGCTCGACGCGCCGTTTCCGAGCCCGGGCCGCGGCGCCGTGACGCTGCGCTACTCCTTGCCGCGTGCGGGCGTGGCACGGCTCGAAATCGTCGACCTCGCGGGGCATGTGGTTTGGCGCGACCAGGGCGAACGTGCGGCGGGAGTGCATGCGGCGCGCTGGAACGGCACGCGCGCCACCGGCTCGCGCGCGCCGGCGGGGCTGTACTTCGTGCGGCTCGTCACGCCGTGGGGTTCGCGCGAGGGGCGGCTGGTGTTGCTCTAAGGCATGGCTACCCCCGAGCGGCGCCTCGCCGGATTCGTCGCCGCGTACGACCCGGCGATCGCGGCCCGCGCCCGCATGGCCCGCCGCAAGATGCGCGCGCTCCTGCCCGGGGCGACCGAGCTGGTCTACGACAATTACAACGCGCTCGTGATCGGCTTCGGCCCGGGCGAGCGGACGTCCGAGGCCGCGATCTCGATCGCGCTCTATCCTCGCTGGGTGACGCTGTTCTTCCTCGACGGCGTCGGCCTTGCGGACCCGCGCGGACTGCTGCTCGGCAGCGGCAAGCGGGTGCGGCGCCTGCTGATCGAAGGCCCGGAGACTCTGGAGTCGCCGGCCGTGCGCGGGCTCATCGCGCAGGCATGGAAACGCGCGGGCGGCCCCGCCACGAAGGCCGGGCCGCATCGCCGAAGCTGGCG
>JBDTYW010000010.1:0-17660 GCA_040005445.1 Candidatus Eiseniibacteriota bacterium | reverse complement strand
TCTTCTCGCCGCTCAGGTGGGGGTAGAAGCCGAATTCCTGGGGGAGGTAGCCGAGGTGGGCCCTGAGCCACTCCGGGTCTTTGACGACGTCGTGGCCGTCCAGCGTGACCTGGCCCGAGGTCGGCTCCAGGAGGCCGGCCAGGATGCGCATGAAGGTGGACTTGCCGGCGCCGTTGGGCCCGAGGAGGCCGAACATGCCTTGTGGGATATCGAGGTCGACGCCGGCCAGGGCGGTGACGGGGCCGGGGTAGATTTTAACTAGGTTGCGGATGGAGAGCATGGGTGGGGGCCTCGGGGGTGGTGGGGTGCCGCGTCTTTCCTAACGCCGAGTTCGAGTCTCTGGGATGTGGGCTCGGGACTTTGGCGCCGCGTCTTGGGGCTTACGGAATCGAGTGCCCTAAGGTTGCCGAGTGCATGGATCGAACCCTCAGCCTCGGAACTTCTCCCGGAGGTGCCAGTCCAACAGCTCGGCCGCTGGCTGCTCCCCCTTGTTCCTCGGCGAATGGATGCGGCGACCCTGCAGTGAGTAGTAGGTCTTCCCATTCGCGAACTCGTCTTTCAATTTGCGGCTTACGACGAACTCAAGCTCCGGTGTAATCGAAACGTAGCCACGGTCGAATAATCGGTGGATGTCCGTTCGCAGGAGGACTCCATTGCGCAGTTCGTGATCTCCGCCCTCGGCGAAGGGTCGAATGTGTGCCGCCTCAAGCACGGGCAAGGAATGTTCGGTCGTGACGGCGCAAGCTCGCCCGTAGGCGTCAGTCACTGCGGCGCGAAAGATGCCTTGGCCCATACGCGGGTGGACCAGCGTGGGCTTGCCGTGTCGGGGTCCCGAGTACAAAGCTCCTCGGTCCATGAATTGGTTTCCTATCCTGGTCCCGGCCGCGACTTGCCGACAGTGGTCCCAAATGCGTGCCCCCTCGCCACTGGTGAGGTCATAGCCCGCTTCCTGAACCACCTGTGGCTTCCAATCAATTGGGGCCGGGATCCAAGCGTCTCGTGGAAAGAAGATGGGATCCGACAGCAGAACGCACCCAATTTCGTAACTACCGGTGGGGTCGGACGCCTTCCCCTTCTTGCTGCGAATGTCCGATAGCATTTGATGAAAATCTGTAAAAGTGGCCGCGCCATTTTGCTTGTCGAATTCGTCCCACGCGAGCCACATCGGTTGGATCACATGGGCAGCGAAGACCCCAAAGCCGACGATCCAACCACCTTGTTCTTGCTTCAACTTGAAGATCATTGGCGTCCCTGGCGGCATCGTTGGCCGCCTCAGGTCGGTAGGACGCCAAAAGTTCACTTCGTCACGGGTCGACTGATCTCGCAAAAACTGAAACCAATGCCAGTCTGTAATGGAGATTACTCCTCGCATGAAACAGCTCGCTGAATCCGTGAACTTGATGAAGCCCCAAGCTGCACGGAGCGCATCATTGTGCCTTCTCACCGATTAGGCGGGTGAGCATCAGCTGCGTCTCCCAATCGGTGCTGTAGACGAACGTGCCCTTCATGCCCCGCGTCAGCAGTACGCGGTACGTCTGCTGCAATAGCGCCAGCAAGTCCGCCTGCGAGAGCTTCCGCCGGCTGATCATCGGATCCATCGAGGCATCCCGGCTCGCCACCCAACCCACGCCATCTCGCCAGACCAGGTCATTGCCGAGGATCACGCCGAAGTAGTCGAACTCGAATCCCTGGGCCGAGTAGATGCAGCCGACCTCGCGAACGCGTTCCGGTTGGTTCGCCCAGAGGACGTAGGGGTGCCGGTCGGGGCGGGGGGCTGCGCCCTTCTTGCCCTTCCACTGGTCGGGCGCCTTCTCGTTCCACGGCCGACTCCAGCCTTCGATGACCACATCCTCGACCAGTGAGCCATCCGAATTGGGATCGCTCCACGGCCAGCAAAAGCCGGCCGCGAGGCGACCCGTGTTGCCGAGCTTGGTTTGCTCGAGCACGGCCGCCTCCATCTGGTCGACGCGCGAGAAGGTCCGCAGGTCGTAGTCACCGGCACTGAGCCACCCGCCAGCCGGCTCCGGGTTCGGCGAGAGCAATCGATCGACCCACTCGATGTACTGCGGGCAGCCGTTGCATCGGAATTGGGCGTCGAGGCTCTGTCGGTGGAAGTCGATCCCGAGCCGCCGTGCCGTGTCCTCGATGATCTGGATCGACCCGATCTCGTCCGGGCGGACGTTCTGTCGCTCATCGAGAAAGAACACGCTCACGCGCGCGGCCCGGATGAGTTCTTCGACCTGGGAGATGTCGGACCGCTTCGCCTTCGAGGTCCACTGACCATTCGATGACTTGCGGATCCGGTGGGCCTCGTCGGCGATCAGGACGTCGATGGCGTTCTCTTCGCAATCCGCCGCCATGAAATTGTTGAAGTAGCGGAAGACCGCCTGCCCGCCCGGGACCAGCGCGCGCAGGTTCGTGGTGAAGGCCTTCGAGCCGGTCGCGTGCGCGACCGCGCGGCCATCCTGCTGGGCGAGGCTCACCATGAGGTGGACCGCGATCACGCTCTTGCCCGTTCCGGGCCCGCCGGAGACGACAATGACCGCCTTCTCCCCGGTCTTGGCGGCGCGCTCCGTCAGCCCGCGCACGATGTTGAACGCCATCCGCTGCTCGTCGAGTAGCGTCCAGACCGGGGATGCCTTGAGCGACCGCCGCACGGAGTCCATCAACTGCATGGAGGGCCGATAGCGACCGCGGATAACCTTGGGCAAGAGCGACATGCCGTCCCCGCGCCCGACATCGCGATGGAGGAGCCCGGCTAGCTCGTCCTCGTCGCCGCGCACGTAGAATTGGGCGTCCGTCGTCGCACCCTCGAAGCGGACGCCGCGCATCGAGGCCGCGTCTTCGGGGGCCATGTTGTGGAGGTAGGCGCACGGCCTCAGCGCAAGCCCGTCCTCGGAGAACGCCGAGTGCGACCCGCGCAAATATTCGGCGTAGGAGGCGGCCTGGACCGACGGGTGCAGGTGTTCGGCCCCGCCGACGATCACCTGGTCCGGGTAAAGGCTCGGCGATGCGGAGCTCCACTGCTTGAGCTCGACCAGCACCACGCCCGGCTCGTCGGCCTGCGAGTGGCCGACGAAAAAGGCGTCCACGCGGCGGTCCGTGGCGGGGAGCTTGAGCTCGACCCCGACCCCCGTCCCATCGAGACCAGCACGGGTGACGACGTCGGCGAGGGCTGTGAGGCTGTTCTTCCACGACCGGATCTCGGAATCGCTCACGCGCCCCCAGCGCGCGCGAAACGCCTCCACCAAGTGCGCGGTCAGGCGGCTCGCCGGGGCCATCTCGGCAAACTCACGGGAGGAGCCGGCGAAGAGCGCTGAGCCGCTGTCGATCAAGGGCATCGGGGGGTCTCGTTGGGAGTGGGCGTTCTTCTCCGGGCTCCAAGGGCAACTTGGGTTACCTGCGTTCTGCGCGCCTGCCTCGCTCCTTCATGAGAGAGTCGAATGCCTCCCACGACAACTTGAACCCCTTGGTTGTATCGCGCGGGAACCAGACTACGGATCCGCGGGAGACCTCGAGCTTCCCCAGCTTGGCTCCGTCTCGCTGAACGTCAAAGACGACGTCTGCGGTGCCGAGGTCTCGTTTTGGAATCGCAAAAGACACTTTGTGAGCCATTGTGGGGGTCTCCCTCATGATTCCGGCAGACAATCTGCGGGCATCAGAGGCGAGATTGTGCCACTAGCGCAGCGAAAATAGCCAGCCTCAATGATTCAAGGATTTGAGTTCATTGGCTCTTGAAGACTTGGTCGACCAGCAGTTCTGGACCTGGAGGGAGGGGGTGTGGCTCGAGTCGGTCAACCTGGATTCGAAAATCTCTCCGTCCTTCTGTCCCACCCCCGAAGTATGTTTTCCTCCCCAACCCGGAGGATCACCCCGTGCTCGCCACCCCCACCGGCTTCCGCTTCTCCGCTTCCGATCTCAACAACTATGCCGAATGCGAGCACCTCGCCTGGCTCGAGGCCCAGGCCGCACGAGGCCAGGTCAGGCCGGACAAAGCTGACCGCGACCCCATGGCCGATCTCCTCGCCAAACGTGGACGCGCGCACGAGCAGGCGTACCTTGCGAAGCTCGAAGAGAGCGGCCTAACGGTCACCCGCATCGCCTATGACCCGAAAGAAGCCGCCTCGGCGATCGAGGCCACGCGCGAGGCCATGCGCCGCGGCGACCGGGCGATCTATCAGGCCGTGCTCCAGGACGGGCGCTGGTTCGGCATTGCGGACTTCCTCGAGCGGGTCGAGACGCCCTCGGGCCTCGGCGCGTGGAGTTACGAGGTCGCCGACACCAAGCTCGCGCGGCGGACCAAGCCGTACTACCTGCTCCAGCTCTCGCTCTACAGCGACCTGGTCGCGCGCGTGCAGGGCGTGTCGCCGGCGCACATGCACGTCATCCTCGGCGACTCCACGCGCGAGCCCTTCGCGTGCCGCGACTTCGGCACGTACTTCCGGGGGCTCAAAGCGCGATTCGAGCGCACGGTCGAGGTTCAAGAAGAGCCGTCGTACCCGCTGCCGGTCGAGCACTGCGGGCTGTGTCGTTGGGCGGCCTCGTGCGAGCGCCGGCGCGAGGCCGACGATCACCTGTGCCGCGTGGCGAACATCCGGCGTCTGCAGATCACGCGGCTCGAGGGCGCGGGCGTGCGCACCATGGCCGCGCTCGGCGCGCTCCCCGCGGAGACGCGCGTGGCGCGCATTCCCACGGAGACGCTGGAGAGACTGCGGTCGCAGGCGCGCCTCCAGGTCGAGCAGCGCGCTGACGGACAGGCGCGCTACGAGCTGCTGCCGCTGGTCGAGGGCAAGGGCCTCGCGCTTTTGCCGGCGCCGTCGGCGGGGGACGTGTTCTTCGACATGGAGGGTGATCCCTACTTCGAGGGCGGCGGGCTCGAGTATCTCTTCGGCGCGGATTTCCTGGGCGAGACGGGCAAGCCCGCTTACCGCGCGTGGTGGGGGCACAATCACGCGGAGGAGCGCCGCGCGTTTGAAGCGTTCATCGACTTCGTAGTCGCGCGGCGCGCACACGATACAAGCATGCACGTCTATCATTACGCGCCTTACGAGCCGAGCGCGCTCAAGCGGCTCGCGGCGCGCTACGGCACGCGCGAGGCCGAGCTGGACGATCTCCTGCGTGGCCAGGTGCTCGTGGACCTGTTCACGGTTGTGCGGCAAGGGCTGCGCGCGTCGTTCCCGAGCTACTCGATCAAGGACATTGAGCACTTCTACATGGGCCCGCGCCATGCATCGGTGAAGCACGCGGGCGACTCGATCGTCGAGTACGAGCTGTGGATCGAGTCCCACGATCGGAGCAAGCTCGAGGCGATCGAGCGTTACAACGAGGAGGACTGCATCTCGACTCGCCTGCTGCGCGACTGGCTGATCGAGCGCCGGGCCGAGGCGCACTCGAAGTTCGGGCAGCCCGCGCCGCCGCCGCCCACAGCCGAGCCGCCCGCGCCCGACCCCGAGCGCCTGCGCGACGAGGCCGAGCGCGCGGAGCTGATCGCAAGGCTCACCGACGGCCTCGGCCCCGACCCCGCCACGCTCATCGGCGCCGAGCGTGGGCGCTGGTTGATGGCGCAGCTCGTGGAGTACCACAAGCGCGAGGAGCGGCCGCAGTGGTGGATGTATTTCGCGCGGATGCAAATGACCGAGGAGGAGCTGCTCGCCGACACCGAGTCCGTCGCCTTGCTCGTTCCCGATCCCAAGAGGCCGCCGGTGGCGGTCGCGCGATCGAAGAATCACACGTTTACCTATCCGACTCAGGAACACAAGCTCTCGCGCGGCACACAGGTGATCGACCCATCGACCGGGGCTCCGGCGGGGGAGATCGCCGACGTCGACGTACGCACCGAGCGTCTCGTGCTCAAGCGCGGGCCGAAGCTCGCGGACGTGTCGTTGCCGGTCGCGCTGATCCCGGCGGTAACGTACAACACGGTCGCCCAGCGCGCCGCGGTGCGGAGGGTCGCGCAGTCCATCGCCGCGAACGGCATCAAGGGCCCGGGCCCGTACCGTGCGCTCCGCGACCTGCTGCTGCGCGAGTTCCCGCGGGTGGCCGGCATGGCACAGGGCGCGGCGCTGCAGGGCGCGCACCTCGACGTCGAGGCGGCATGGAAGGTGGTCTCGGCGCTGGACGAGAGCTACGTCTTCGTCCAGGGGCCGCCCGGATCGGGCAAGACGTGGCTCGGCGCGCGCCTGATCGTACGTCTCATGCGCGAGGGCAAGCGCGTCGGCGTGACCGCGCTCTCGCACCGGGCGATCCACAATTTGCTGGACGAGGTGGAGAAGGTTGCGGCCGGGGAGGGGTTTGCGTTTCGGGGGCTGAAAAAGTGCTCGGGCGACGGGGGGCCGGAAGACGAGACCGCGTTTCGCTCGGAGCTGCCCCGGCCGTTGATCGCGAACACGACCGAGAACCCCGAGGCCATGCCCGCCGGCTGCCTCTTGCTCGCCGGCACCGCGTGGCTGTTCTCGCGCGAGCCGTTGACCGGCGTCGTGGATTACCTATTCGTGGACGAGGCCGGCCAGGTCTCGCTCGCCGACGCGATCGCGGTCGGCACGGCGGCCACGAACCTCGTGCTGCTCGGCGACCCGCAGCAGCTGCCACAGGTCTCCCAGGGCGTCCACCCGGAAGGCGCCGGCGCGTCCGTGCTCGAGCACGTGCTGGGCGACCACGACACGATCCCGCCCGAGCGGGGCCTGTTCCTCGAGCAGACCTGGCGCATGCACCCCGACGTGTGCCGCTTCATCTCGGAGCTGGCCTACGAGGAGCGCCTGGTCTCGGCCCCGGGGCGCGAGCGGCAGCTTGTTTCCGCCCCGGCGGGCCTGTCGGGGGCCGGTCTGCGATACCTCCCGGTCGAACACACGGGGAACTCCCAACGCTCCCCGGAGGAGGCGTCCGTAATAGCGGCGGCGATCTCCCTGCTGCTCGCCGGTGGAACATTCACTTGCGCCGACGGAACGGTTCGAGCATTGTTGCTCACCGACATTCTAGTCGTGGCGCCCTATAACGCCCAAGTGCAGACACTTCTCGCGACCCTCCCCCCAGGCGCCCAGGTCGGTACCGTCGACAAGTTCCAGGGCCGCGAAGCCGCGGTCGTGTTCTTCTCGATGGCCACCTCGAGCGGCGACGAGATGCCGCGGGACCTGGAATTTCTTTTCTCGCGGAATCGGCTCAACGTGGCGATCTCGCGGGCCCGGGCGCTTGCCGTGCTCGTCGCGTCGCCACGATTGTTGCAAGTGCGGTGCGCGGGGGCGGGGGAGATGCGGATGGTGAATGGAGTTTGTCGGTTGGTGGAGGAGGCACGGGGCAGCCATTGACGTGGCGGTCCATGGACTGCGTACCCCCCCATGAGGCCGAGGTTGGAAAGTCATCGCACCTTGGGTAACGGTAGGAGGAAGGCCTGCAGGCGAGGCCGCCTCCCGCGTTTGCCTCACCTACATGCCCTATGTGAAGGGGTGAAATGGCCGCGGATCCTCGAACGAGCGAGGGCGAATTCGCCCGACTCTTTGCAGACATTCGATCCTGTAAGCAACGGAAGACGTGCCCCGAGCTAACCACGCGAGCCCTATACTTCGAGCCGAATCCTTCAACCGCGGCCGAGTGGGCAGAGCGCTCCCTATTCCTCCGGCCAATTGATCGAAGGGTCATGTTCGTGTGCGAGAGTCCGAGTAACTGGACGGACCGTGGAGAGTCGTTGGAACCAGTTGCCTGCTGGGCCGATGACGGCCATCGAAGCCGACGCTTTCAGTCAGTTCGGGAGCGCTTCGGCTTCGCCGACTGCTTCCTCACGAACTCCGTGAAGTGCGGTCCAAGACGGGGAGGATGTCACACGGAGGAGGAGTTGCAGGCGTGCGCTCCATTTCTGATTCGCGAAATCGAGCTAATCAGTCCGGAAGTATTGGTCGGGGTTGGAGGGAATGCAACTTGGGCACTGCAGCGGATCCTCTCAGTCCGAGAGTCCCGCATTCCAGCACTTCATTCAATCACGCACTATTCCGCGCGATGGTCCGACGAGCGGTTGGAGAAGAAGTGGAAGAGCGAGTTCACGGCTCTTCAAGTACTCCTTGGTCGGGTCACCGGAAGTGCTTGAGTGACGGCAAAAAACCGCTCCGGCGCTCGCGAGTCCGGTCGGCCCATTTCGCGGCGGAACACCCTCCAGCTCGAAGAGCGCAACTCGCTGCCTCCAGCCCTAGGAGCCCCCATGCCACACCGCGACGAACGCTGGGTCACGGAAAAGTTCACCGCGCGCTACGGCGCCGAGACCGGCGATGTCCTGGCCCGGATCGAGCAGCAGGTCATCGGCGGCGCGTGGGGCGCAAACGGCTACACGACGCGCGCGCAAGCGCTCGAGCTCGGGCAGCGCCTTGGGCTCGCGCCGGGCATGCGGCTGTGCGACCTCGGCTCGGGGCGCGGCTGGCCCGGGCTCTTCCTCGCGCACGAGTTCGGCTGCAGCGTCGTCCTCACCGACCTGCCGCGCGAGGGCCTGGCAATTGCGTCCCGCACCGCGCAGGAGCGTCGCCTCGCCGCGCGGGCGGCGATGGTCGTCACCTCGGCACGCGCGCTGCCGCTCCGGAGCGCGGCGTTCGATGCGGTGGTCCATACCGACGTGTTGTGTTGACTGTCCGCCAAGCTCTCCGTGCTGAGAGCGACCAGGCGGCTCCTCCGGCCCGGCGGGCGGACGGCCTGCTTCACGATGTACATGCCGAACGACGTGCCGGCGCGCGATCGTCGGCGCGCGCGGGCGGCGGCCCCGAAGTACGGCGTCTCGCGCGTCGCACACGAGCAGCTCCTCAGCTCGGCGGGCTTCGCCCAGGTCGAGGCGATCGATCGCACGCCCGAGTACCTCGAGACGCTCCGCGGCTGGCATGATCGTTACGCGGAGCACGAGTCGGAGCTGGTAACGATCGTCTCGCGCGAGGTGTTCGAGGAGCGCCAGCGCGATCGCCGCGCGTCGATCGCGAACATCGAAGCCGGCTACCAGCGGCGCGTGCTGCTGGTCGGGGTGAAACCCGGGAAGGGGCGGGGCTAGCCCGGCCCTCGAAACACCACACACCCTCCCCCCAATCCGCTGGTGTAGTCTCCTCCGATGCCGCAGACCCCGGGCACCCGCCTTGGTCCCTACGAGATCCTCGCGCCGCTCGGTGCGGGAGGCATGGGCGAGGTCTATCGCGCCCGCGACACGCGCCTCGGGCGCGAGGTCGCGGTCAAGGTGCTCAGGGGCGGCATGGCCGCCGACCCGGAGTCGCGCGCGCGTTTCGATCGCGAGGCGCGTGCGATCGCCGCACTCAACCACCCGCGCATCTGTACGCTCCACGACCTCGGCCGCGACGGCGACACCGATTACCTCGTGCTCGAGTTGCTCGACGGGCAGACCCTCGAGGCGCGCCTCGCGAAGGGTCGACTCGCGCCCGCCGAGGTCCTCGAGTTCGGCGCCCAGATCGCCGAGGCGCTCGCGCCCGCGCATCGCGCCGGCTTCGCGCACAGAGACCTCAAGCCGGGCAACGTCATGCTCACGCGCAGTGGCGTCAAGCTGCTCGACTTCGGACTCGCGCGCCGCCTCCCGCCGACTTCAGCGAGCCGCCTCAACATCTCCGCGCTGCCAACACAGTCGGTCGCGCTCACGGCCGACGGGCAAATCTTGGGAACGATCCAGTACATGTCCCCCGAGCAACTCCAGGGCCGCGAGGCCGACGCGCGCAGCGACCTGTGGGCGCTCGGCGCGATCCTCTACGAGATGGCGACCGGACGCCGCGCGTTCGAGGCCGACAACCAGGCGAGCCTGATCAGCGCGATCCTCAATGACGAGCCGCGGCCGATCCACGAGCAAGCGCCCCTCGCCCCGGGCGGACTGCAGCGCCTGGTGGATGCGTGCCTGGCGAAGGACGCGGAGTTGCGCTGGCAGAGCGCGGGGGATCTCGCGCGGGAGCTGCGGTGGTTGGCGGGCGGCGGCGGGGCAACTTCGGGCGCGGGCGGGGTCGCGCCGATCGCCGCAGCGTCGCTCCTGGCGCGCCTCAAGCCGCCGTTGCTCGGCGCAGGCGTCGCGCTCGCGCTCGCAACCGGCGTCCTCGCCGTGCAGGGCCGCGCTCCGTGGCTGGACCTCCGTCGGCCCCGGCTCGTGCGAAGCTCCGTGAGCTTTCCGCCGGTCTCCGATATCCACTCGGGCGGATTCGCGATCGCACCGGACGGATCAGCTCTGGCCGTGGCGTCCGCGGACTCGACCGGAACATGGAAGCTCTACGTGCGACGGCTCGACTCGCCGGAGGTTCGCGCGCTGACGGACAAGGAGGGGGCCTACATGCCCTTCTGGTCTGCGGACTCCCGGGAGATTGCGTTCGCGACGGGCGAGGGCAAGCTCGCTCGAGTCAAGGTCACGGGCGGTCCGGTGCAGGTGGTCTGCGATGCACCGAACTTCTCCGGCGGTGCGTGGGGCAAGTCGGGCTGGATCGTTTTCGCCCAGGGAAGCGGGCCACTGATGCGAGTGCGCGCGGAGGGCGGCAGCCCCGGGCCGGTGACCGCTTCGGACTCGGCCCGAGTGGGCGAGGAGAAGGAGCAGCCGGCGTTTCTGCCCGATGGCGAGCATTTCCTGTATGCCGCGATCCGGGGAGTGGCGTCGCCCATCGTGATCCGCGTGGGCTCGGTCCGCGGAGGCCGGGATCACGAATTGATGACCGCTGGCTCCGTGCCGCGCTGCAGTCCCGACGGCTGGCTCACGTTCATCCGGGATCGGACTCTGTTCGCGCAGAGGGTCGAGCCGAACGGGGCCCGACTCCAGGGCGAAGCCATCGCGCTGCCGGAGGTGCCAACGCGCACGACCGCGTTCGGGCTCACCACGCCGGGCGCGCTGCTCGGAGAACATGTCATGGCGTACATCCCGGCGAATCGAAGGCCCACAGTGCTCCGGTGGTACGAGCGATCCGGAATTCCGGGTCCCGTGATCGCGACCCTGCCCGTGCCGTTCCTTGGTGTCTATCCCTCCCCGGATGGGAAGCTGGCAACGGGGGTCTTCGCCGAAGGTCTCGAGACGAACATTTGGTTGATCAATCTAAGCTCGGGAGATGCGTCGCGCCTGACCGATGTCGAGCACCTGAGCCGCGGCCCGATCTGGACCTCCGACAGCCGGCACATTCTCTACCAGTACATCGCCGCAGACGGCGGGACAATCCGCCGGATGGACGTGGGGGACCCGGCGTCGTCCGAGACGCTGGTCTCGATCCCGCAGCAGACGACCCTGAACATGACGGATGCTCTCGAGAATGGGCGCGCGCTGCTGACCCAGATCGGCTGGAGCGGCCCGGTCTACTCCGCATCCTCGGACTCCGGCTATCGCCTGCAGACCTACCTGCCGGCAGCGGCGAAGCCCGAGTTCGCATTGTTCGCCAGGGGAGGAAAGTGGGTTGTCTTCTCCTCGCACATCGGCGGATCCATGGCCCTCTACGCCGACACGTATCCGGTCCGAAGCCGCACGATTCGTCTCACGCGCGAACCGGTGGCGGATAGCTCATTCCCGTTCTGGGTGATCGGTGACGAATTGATCTACGTTGCGGCGGACGGCGTGACGCTGCGCAGCACCGGTCTCCAGTTTACGGCGAACGACGTCGTCGCCGGCGCGCCCCGCACGCTGTTCACGCTCCCGCCGGAACTGCTCGGGATCTGCCCATCTGCGGACGGCCGACGATTCTTGGCTGCGACTCCCGGGGCGAGTCCCCAGGCGCCGTCCCTCACCCTGGTCCAGAACTGGGAGCTCGAGATCGGCAAGAAGTAGCGCTCACTCCCCCGGAGGCAACCATGATCCTCGGCCTACGCACTGTCATCTATCCCGCTCCCGACCTCGCCCGCGCGAAGGCGTGGTACGCAAGCGTGCTCGGCTTCGACCCCTACTTCGACGAGCCCTTCTACGTGGGCTTCAGCGTCGGCGGCTTCGAGCTCGGCCTGATCGCGGCCGGCAAGCCCGGCGTCGACGGCCCGCAGGCATGGTGGGGCGTGAGCGATGCCGCGGCGGAGTACGCGCGGCTGCTGGAACTCGGCGCCGCCGCACTCGAGCCGGTGAAGGACGTGGGCGGGGGCATCAAGGTCGCCGCGGTCGTGGACCCCTTCGGCAATCGCCTGGGCGTGATCGAAAATCCGCACTTTGACCCGAAGGCGGTGGGGTAGGCGGGCTGGGCGGCCCGAAACGCCCTTGCCAGTAGTCCGACTATTATTTAAACTTATGCCACTAAGGTTTAATAGTGAGATCCACTATTAAAGGTTTCCAAGCAGGGGGGCCCGAGGTGAAGCGCAAGGAGTCCGGCAAATACGAACTCACGGCGCTCGGTGGGGAGCGGGTGCGCGCCTTCATCCCCGACCCGCTTCCCCCCGTCCCGCCACTTGTGATGGAGGGCGGGCTCCAGGCCGTCCACGAGGCGGCGCTGCTCGCAATCGGCCGGCTCGACGGCGTCTCGAACTTGCTCCCGGACAGGGCGCTCTTTCTCTACTCCTATGTGCGCAAGGAGGCCGTGCTCTCGTCACAGATCGAGGGGACGCAATCGACGCTCTCGGACCTGCTGCTGTTTGAACTCGACGAGGCCCCCGGGGTGCCCCTCGACGACGTCGTCGAAGTCTCGAATTACGTCGCCGCCCTGGACCACGGGCTGGAACTCCTGAGGGGCGGACTCCCGTTGTCGAACCGCCTGATCCGCGAGATTCACGGCGTCTTGCTTTCGAGAGGACGCGGGAGCGGCAAGGACCCCGGCGAGTTTCGGCGATCGCAGAACTGGATCGGCGGCAACACTCCGGGCGACGCGCAGTTCGTGCCTCCGCCTCACACGGCCGTCCCCGATTGCATGGCGGCGCTCGAGCAGTTCCTGCACGCGAGGGAAGATGGCATTCCGACGCTGCTGCGGGCCGGGCTCGCTCACGTGCAGTTCGAGACGATTCATCCGTTCCTCGACGGAAATGGGAGGGTCGGCCGACTCCTGATCACGCTGTTGCTCCGCGACGCGGGGGTCCTCCACGAGCCCTTGCTGTACCTGAGCGTCTACCTCAAGCGCCATCGCTCCACCTACTACGATCTCCTCGACCGCGTGCGCCGCGACGGGGACTGGGAGGCGTGGCTCCTGTTCTTCCTCGAAGGCGTGAAGCAGGTCGCCGAGGGCGCAGCCACCACCGCAAAGCAGCTCTCGCGGATGTTCGAAACCGATCGCGTGCGGATCGAGGCGCTGGGCCGGCGCGCCGGTTCCGTCCTCCGCGTGCACGAAGCCCTCAAGTCCCGCCCGATCCTGTCCCTGCCGGCGGTAGCCGGGCGAACCAAGCTCTCGTTCCCGACTGCCGCCTCCGCGATGGAATTGCTCGTGGAACTGGGGATCGCACGGGAGTTGACCGGTAAGCGCCGGAACCGGCTCTTCGTGCACGACCCGTACCTGGCCACGCTCAACGAGGGGACCGGGGATTCGTGAGCGCACTGCGCCCCACTCCATGGTGGGAGTGCGACGACGCCACCAGGCAAGCCTGCGCCGCCGATCAGCCGCGATCCGTTCCGGCTGGTCCCCTGGGAGCAGATCGGCTACACCGTCCCGGACGCGCAACGCCGCGTGGCCTATGAGGCGCTCGCAGCGCAGCTCGGTCTCTGGCCCCGCACGCTACGCTGATCGGCGCCCTTACGTCACCAGCTGCCGCACCACGTCGAGCAGAGCCCCGGGGAGTGCGGACGTGCGGCGCAGCACGGTGAAGCCCGAGGGCTGGAAGATGCGCGGCAGGTATACCGTGGCCTGGCGATCCACGGTGAGGCAAAACGGCAGGATCCCCTCGAGCCGCGCTTCGTGGACGGCCTGGCGCGCGTCCTCGACGCCGTAGCGGCCCTCGTACTGGTCCACGTCGTTCGGCTTGCCGTCGGAGAGCAGAAGCAGCAGGCGATGCCGGGCGCGCTCGCGGGCGAGCATCGCGGTCGCGTGGCGCACCGCCGCCCCCAGGCGCGTGTAGCGATCGGGCTCGAGTCCGGCGATGCGCCGCCGCACCCCAGCGTCGGCGGGCGCCCCGAAGTCCTTGAGCGTCGAGACGTGCACGGACTCGGGCCCCTCGCCCGAGAACGCGAGGATTGCATAACGGTCCCCCAAGGCGGTCAGCGCCTCGCACACCAGCACCAGGGCTTCCTTCTCGACGTCGATCACGCGTCGGTCGCCGTCGACCCAGGCGTCGGTCGAGGCGCTCGCGTCGACCAGGACGAGCACCGCCACGTCGCGGCGCAACGGCCGCTCGACCACGTACAACCGGTCGCTCGCGGCGGAGCCGGCGCGGATGCCGGCCTGCGCCTCGACCCAGGCGTCGAGATCGACCTCGGGGCCGTCCATCTGTCTCGTGAGCCGGACGCGCCGCGGGCGCAGGCGCTCGAACCGGCGGCGCGCCTGCTGCACCAGCGGCGCGTGCCGGCGCGAGACCGCGGCGACCCACGCATCGGTGCCCTCGCGCGGCGGCACGAGGCGCACGTGCGCGCGGTTCTCCACGTAGCTCGCGGACTTCCAGTTCCACTCCGGGTACGCAATGCCGGTGGCCGAGGACGTGGAGTCAGGGGCGCGCAGGGCGCGCACCGCGGGCGGGTCCTCGCTCGCCAGGATCTCGCGCGCGCGCCCGGGCGTGGCCACGAGCCGCGCCTCGGGTAGTTCGGCGAGCGCGTCGGCCAGGGCGCCAGCGTCGGCGGCATCGTCGCGATCGGTCGGGCGAGTCAGGCCCATCGGATCCTCGACGCTCTCCTGCCGATCCGACGTCGGGGCCATCCACATGCCGGTATGCGCGTCGTCCTCGTCGGGCGCGGCTTCGCGCACGCGCGGGCGGCGCCGCAGCATGTGCGTTCGGCCCGGGCGCGGCGGATCCGCCGGGTCGTCGGGGCCGCCGGCGCCAGGCGTCGGTGCGACCGTGAGCCCGATCGGATCGATGCGGCCCCACAGCGGCACCGCGGGCAGGCCCCGATAGCGCGCGCCGCCCTCGACCAGCACGGCCGCGGAGGCCTCGGCCCAGGCGAGCGACGCGGCGGGCGTGGGCGCGAGCGGGACGTGGGTCGGGGGTTCGCCCGGCGGCGCGGCGAGGACGGCGCGCACGAGCCGCTCGACCTCGCGCTCGGTGGCGAGCAAGAGCCTGTCCGCCGGACGCTGGGCGAGCATGCGCTGCTTGAGGCGCTCGAGGTGCGGGGCGAGCCCGGGCGCGAGGCTCGCCATCTCGCGGTCGACGGCGACGGCCTCGGCCAGCGTGTAGAGATCGCGCACGGCAGTGGACGCATCGTCGGGCAGCGCGCGCGCCGAGCCGCGCCGGGCGCGCAGCGCCTGCCCGAGCGCGACGATCCGAAACGCAACCGCTTCCTGCCCGGCGTCCTCGTCCATGCGGGGTGGCAGGCGCAGGCGCGCGCCGTCGGTCGAGGGCAGCGCGCGGCGCTCGACCAGGTGCGGCGGCAGGCGCCGGGCCCAGCGTCCGAGCCAGGTTGGGACGGCCGGTGGCTCGGCGACGACGATCGGCGGCGCCCCGGCGCACAGCGCGGCGAGGAACAACTCGAGGCGTGGCTTGAGTTCGCTCAAGCCGGGCGGGCCGGGTGCGGGCGGACGCATGCGCCGCCACAGCGCGTTGCTGTGCACGGCGGCGGCGTGGGCCGCCTCGACAATCAGTTCCTCGGGCTCGGCCACGGCGCCCTGCTAAGGAAGCGTGGCGGCGACGAGGTCCTGGATCGTTGCCAGCAGGTCGGGGTCGTCGCTCAGGGGGCCGGCGAACGCGGCGCGGCAGGCCGCGGCCATGGGGATGCCGCTCCGGACGAGGCGCGCGGTGGCGACCAGCAATCGCGTGCTCGGCACTTCGACCAGCCCGCGATCGCGCAGGTTTCGGACGCGCCCTGCGAGTTGGACCAGCCCGCGCGCGACGTCGTCGGGCACGCCTCCCTCGTGGGCCACGATCCGCGCCTCGAGATCGGGGGGCGGGAAGCCGAACTCGAGCGTCACGAAGCGCTGCCGCGTGCTGGGCTTGAGTTCCTTGATCGCGTGCTGGTAGCCAGGGTTGAACGAGATTACGAGCATGAAGCCTTCGCTTGCGGCGAGCGTCTCGCCCTTCTTTTCGATCGGCAGGATGCGCCGGTCGTCGGTCAGCGGGTGGATCACGACGATGGTATCCGAGCGCGCCTCGACGACCTCGTCGAGATAACAGATCGCGCCCGCGCGCACGGCGGCCGCGAGCGGCCCGTCCTGCCAGACGGTCTCGCCGCCCTTGATCAGGAATCGTCCGGTCAAATCGCTCGCCGCGAGGTCGTCGTGGCAGGCCACGGTCATCAGCGGCCGTCCGAGCCGCCACGCCATGTGCTCGACGAAGCGCGTCTTGCCGCAACCGGTCGGCCCCTTGAGCATGAGGCCGAGGCCCTGCGCGTGACAGGCCTCGAAGACCTCGATCTCGTTGCCGACTGCGAGGTAGTAAGGCGCGTCGCGCGCGACCTCGGTGGCCATCAGGTCGCCGGCGTGGGGGCCGTCGGATCGGGAGCGCCGCTCACCAGTCGCGGCCGGATCGGGTAGCGGAAGAACTCGATCAGGTACAGCGCCACGCCGACGGAGAAGATCAGCCCGGTGCCGATGAGCATCAGGAAGTGGACCTGGATCTTCCTCTGGGTGTCGAGGTAGCCCAGGCCGAGGATGCGCTCGAGGTAGGTCTGCGCGATGCCGGCCGCGGCGAATGCCATGGTCATGCCGAACATGCCGCTCACCTGGAGCCAGAACGCCCACAGGCCAAGCGCGCTCTCCTCGTGCTCGTCGCGCCCCGTCAGCGCGGGCATGACGTACGCGATCACCGCGAGCACGATCATGGCGTACGCGCCGTAGAACGCCGAGTGCCCGTGCATGGGCGTGATCAGCGTGCCGTGGGTATACTTGTTGACCGACGGCCACGTGTGCGCGAGCCCGAGGATACCCGCCCCGAACGCGGTGAACAGCGCGCTGCCCACCGTCCAGTGGATCGCCAGGCGATTCGGGTGGGCCAGGCCCGAGCGGCGCATCGCGAAGTAGGCGTAGACCGCCATGCCCAGCAGCGCCAGCGGCTCGAGCGCGCTGAAGATGCCGCCGATCGGCAGCCAGTAGTGCGGCACGCCGACCCAGTAATAGTGATGTGCGGTGCCGAGGATCCCCGCGATGAAGGTGAGGCCGACGATGACGTACAGCCACTTCTCCATGGCCTCGCGGTCCACGCCCGAGAGCCGCACGAGCAGGTATGCCAGCAGCGATGCCTGGATCATCTCCCACACGCCTTCGACCCAGAGGTGCACGGTCCACCAGCGGTAGTAGATGCTGACCGTGTAGTTGTCGAACACCAGCAGCGCCGGGAGATAGAGCAGCGCGGTCATCACCAGCCCGGCCATGAGCACGCCCTCGGTCGTCGTCCAGCGCCCGGCCTTGCGAATCGTCATCCCGAGGTTCGCCAGGAACATCAGCATCACGACGACGATCACGATCTTCATGGCGAACGGCTGCTCCAGCAGCTTGTTGCCCTCGGTCCAGCCGAACGCGTACCCGACCACGGTGATGACGCCCATCGCGGTCCACGCCCAGAGCTGGATATAGGCCAGCTTGACGCTGTAGATCTCGGTGCGCGATTCCTCGGGGACGACCCAGTAGGCCGCGCCCATGAAGCCCGTGATCACCCAGACCAGCAGCAGGTTGGTGTGAATCTCTTTGGCGCGATCAAAC
>JBDTYW010000009.1:0-17757 GCA_040005445.1 Candidatus Eiseniibacteriota bacterium | reverse complement strand
CGCGCTGCCGGGAACCCGGCTCCATTGGGCGATGCTGCGCGTGCCGGCCGCGTTCCCCGAGCCCGTGCCCGGGCAGTTCGTCATGCTCGCGCCGAACCTCGCGCGCGCGGCCGGGCAGCTCCTGTCCCGGCCGTTCTCGATCGCGCGCTGCGTCGCCGACGGCGACGGCTGGTTGCTCGGGATCCTCTACGCGCGCGTCGGCCGGGGTACCGACCTGATGACGCGCGCGAGCGCCGGCGCTTGGACCGTGCTCGGGCCACTCGGGCGCGGTTTTCCCACCGATGCCCGGGGCCCGGCGCTGCTCGTCGGCGGCGGCCGCGGGACCGCGCCGCTGGTGTTCCTGGCGGAGTGGCTCGAGGCGCGCGGCCGTTCGTGCGAGTTTCTCGTGGGCGCCCGGAGCGCCGCCGACTGGGCGGGTCCCGAGGAGATGGGCGCGCGGCTCACGCGCTCGCGCGTGTGGGCGGCGTGCGAAGACGGGTCGCGCGGGCACAAGGGGCGCGTGCTCGAGCTGTTCGCCCTCGAGCCCGCGCTGTCCGAGGCGCTGGCGAAGCCCGGCGCCGCGATCCACGCCTGCGGCCCGCACGGGCTGCTCGAGGCCACGGGCGCGATGGGCGCGGGTTTCGGCGTGCCGGTGCACGTGTCGATCGAGGCGCACATGGCGTGCGGCACCGGCATCTGCCGCTCCTGCATGGTGCCGCGCGACCCGGCCGGGCCGCGGCCGCGCCCGGGCCAGAATGCCTCGTACCTGGTGTCGTGTCTCGAGGGCCCGGTCGTACCCGCGGCGTGCGTCGACTGGGCGCGCGACCGCGATGCCACGCCGGCCGGGGCCTATGTGCCCGCCGACGAGGACCCATCATTCGAGGGGGGCGGCGACCGATGAGCGCGGTGACCGACCTCTCGATTCGCATCGGCACGCTCACGCTCCAAGGCCCGGTGCTCGCGGCCTCGGGCACGTACGGCTACGGCGACGAGTTCGCAGGACGCTACGCGCTCGAGTCCCTCGGCGGCATCGTGACCAAGACCGTGACGCTCAAGCCGCGCGCCGGCAATCCGCCGCACCGCATGGTCGAGACGCCGTCGGGCATGCTCAATTCGATCGGGCTCGAGAACGTCGGGCTCAAGGCGTTCGTCCAGCACAAGCTGCCGAACCTCGTGGGCGTGCCGACCGCGATCGTAGCGAGCGTGGGCGGCGAGACGCCGGGCGAGCTCGTGCGGCTGGTGCGCGCGCTCGAGGCCGCGCCCTGCGCGGGCTACGAGATCAACTTCTCGTGCCCGAACGTGGCCAGGGGCGGCGCGCGCTACTGGGCCGACGCCCGCCGGCTCGAGTCCACGACCCGGAAGCTGCGCGCGCTCACGGCGCGGCCGTTGATCGCGAAGCTCACGCCCAACGCGACCGACCCCGGCGCGCTCGCCCGCGCCTGCGAGGCCGGCGGCGCCGACGCGGTCTCGCTCGTCAACACCTTCGTCGGCACTGCGATCGACCTCGAGCGCCGCGAATTCGTGCTCGGCCGCGCGACCGGCGGCCTGTCGGGACCCGCGATCAAGCCGCTCGCGCTCGCGCAGGTGTACGAGGTCTCCGGGGCGGTCCGGATCCCGGTCGTGGGGATGGGCGGGATCGTGACGCCCGCGGACGCGCTCGAGTTCCTGGTCGCCGGCGCGGCCTGCGTGCAGGTCGGCACCGCGAACTTCGCGCGACCCGACGCCCCGGTGCGCATCGCGCGCGGGATCGCCGACTGGTGCCGCGCGCGGGGCGTGGCGCGGATCGGAGACCTCGTGCGCAGCGTGCGCGTGGCCGGCGCGGGGGATGCGTGGACCTGAGCGCGGGCGGCCGGCCGCCCGGCATCGTGGCGCTCGATCGTCCGGCGTGGCCCGACGCGGAACGGCTGGTCGAGGCGCTCGGGGACGAGGTCCTTTTCTACAAGGTCGGGCTCGAGTTGTTCACGGGCGAAGGCCCCGGCGTGGTGCACGAACTGGTCGGGCGCGGCAAGCGCGTGTTCCTCGACCTCAAGCTCCACGACATCCCGAACACCGTCGCCGGCGCCGCGCGCGCGGCGGGCCGCCTCGGCGCATCGCTCTTGACCGTGCATGCCGCCGGCGTGGCGGCGATGGTGCGCGCGGCGGTCGACGCCGCGGCCGAGGCGAGCGCCGGACGCACGCGCGTCCTCGCGGTGACCGTGCTCACGAGCCTCGCCGAGGGGCGGTTGCCTGCGAGTTTTCCGGCGGATCGCCCGGTGGCGAACCTGGTCGAGGCGCTCGCCGCCGAGGCGCTGACCGCCGCGGCCGAGGGCCTCGTGTGCTCGGGCGCCGAGGTGGGCGGGTTGCGCCGCCGCCACGGCGAGGCGCCGCTGCTGGTCGTGCCGGGCACGCGGCCTGCGGGGGCGGGCGCGCAGGACCAGGCCCGCGTGGTGACGCCCGGGGCCGCGCTCGAGGCGGGCGCGAACTGGCTGGTGGTCGGCCGCGCGGTCACGGACGCGCCCGATCCGCGTGCGGCATGGCGCGCGTACTGGCAGGAGGTAGGCGCATGAGGCGACTTCGGCGGGGCCTCCTCGCGGCGGTGCTGCTCGGGCTCGCGGCCGTCCCGGTCGAGGCGGCCGCCGGTGTGCGCGGCGTGGTGCGCACGATCCAGCGCCCGCTCGCCGGCGCGCACGTCGTCATTCCCGAGGCGGCACGCTTTTCGGTCACCGACTCGCTCGGGCGCTTCGACCTCGGCACGCTCGCGCCCGGGCTGTACGGCCTGTCGATCGCGGCTGTCGGTTACGAGACGGCGGGCGGCACCGTGACCGTGCGGGGCGACAGCTCGTCGGATGCCTCGGACTGGCTGCTCAAGCCGCTGCGGCCGGACGGAGGCGGCCTGGGTTCTTTCCGGCGCACGCCGCCGCCGCCCCCGGGCATGCCGGCGGGCGAGCGCCTGCCCCAGCCGCTCCTGCGCGCTCCGTCGAACACGCGCTACGCCGACTCGCTGCTCGCCGACTCGCTGCTGCGCCTGCCCGGTCCCGCGCCGATCGCGCCTCCCACCGGGCTGTTCCTCACCCCTGAGGAGCGGGCCTCGATCTCCCTCATGCCCGGCGCGCTTGCCGAGCTTCTGCCGCGCATCGCGGCCGCGGACTCGACCACCTTCGCCGCAGGGGGGACCGGCGCGCCCGGATATGAATCCTGGCGGCAGTGGAGCGAGCGCATCGCCCCCCTGGCCGCCGAGCCGGTCGCCGCATCCGGCGTGACCGCGCGGCGCGCCCTCGCGTACACGCGCACTCGCGCGGCGCTCGCCGAGGGAGCGACGTGGTCGGGCTGGCAGGCCTCGAAGCTGGCGCGCGGCGCGCTTGCCCTGGCCCGGCGGGACACCGCGCGCGGTCGGGCGGGGGAGGCGTTCCTGGACCTGATCGAGGGGCGGCTGGACGCGACATTCGTGGCCGGGCAGGAGCCGCCGAAGCCGCGGCCGGTCCCGCCGCCCAAGGCTGCGCGCCGCCGCCGTCACCGCTGAGCGGTGCGGGTGTGCAGGAAACCCGGCAAGCAGGGCTTAAATCCAAGGCACAATACGAGATAGCCTGTCAGAAAGCGGTTGACCCTCCCGCCCCGGCACCCTATCTTCCGGGCTCACGGGACACCCGCCCTCGGGCCCGTTCCTGCATTTTCCGGCCCTTCGAAAGGACTCCCTGATGCGGCGCGTGCTGGTCACCGGCGTCACCGGCTTTGCCGGAAGCCACCTGGTCGACTATATGCTCGAGCGCGGCGACGCCGAGATCTGGGGCATCCAGCGCTGGCGCAGCCGCACCGAGAACATCGAGCACTTCCGGGATCGCATTCAGCTCGTCGAGTGCGACCTGAGGGACGCCGAGTCCACGCGCGAGACGATCGAGCAGATCCGCCCCGAGTGGATCTTCCACCTCGCCGCGCAGTCGTTCGTGCCGACCTCGTGGAAGGCCCCGACCGAGAGCCTGACCACGAACGTCCTCGGCCAGCTCCACATCTTCGAGTCGTGCCGCCGCATCGGCATCTCGCCGCGCATCCAGATCGCGTGCTCGAGCGAGGAGTACGGCATGGTGTACGAGGACGAGCTTCCGATCCGCGAGACCAACCCGCTGCGCCCGCTCTCACCCTACGCCGTCAGCAAGGTGGCGCAGGACCTGCTCGCCTACCAGTACTGGATGTCGTACAAGACCGACGCGGTGCGCACCCGCGGCTTCAACCACGAGGGTCCGCGCCGCGGCCCCGTGTTCGTGGCCTCGGATTTCGCCAAGCAGGTCGCCGACATCGAGCGTGGGCTCAAGCCCCCGGTGATCCACGTCGGCAACCTCGAAGCCCGCCGCGATTTCACCGACGTGCGCGACATGGTGAAGGCGTACTGGCTGGCGCTCGAGAAGTGCGAGGGCGGCGAGGTCTACAACATCTGCTCGGGCACGGCGTGGCGGATCCGCGACATGCTCGACCTGCTCCTGACCATGACGAAGGTTGAGATCGAGGTGCGCGAGGACCCGGCGCGGCTGCGCCCCTCGGACGTGCCCGTGCTGCTCGGCGACTACTCGAAGTTCCACGCGGCAACCGGGTGGAAGCCGACGATCCCGTTCGAGCGCACGCTCGCCGACATGCTCGACTACTGGCGCCGCGCCGAACCGGCGCGCGTGCCGGTCTGAGCGACGCCCGTCCCGCCGCCCGGCCGATGAACGTCCTGATCACCGGCGCCTCGGGCTTCGTCGGCCCGCACCTCGCGCGCGCGGTGCGCACCGCCGGCGGCCGGGTCTTCGGGACCGGCCTCGAGGCGGCGGCCCCCGCGGCGCTCGCCGGCGACGCGGCCCTCGAACGTTACGCCGCATGGGACGTGGCGCAGGGCCCCGAGGGCGGCGCCCAGGCGCTGGCATGGGGCGCGGACGCGATCGTGCACCTCGCCGGGCAGGCCTCGGCGGCGCGCTCGTTCGAAGACCCCGAGGCGACGTTCGCGGCCAACGCGCGCGGCACGCTGGCGCTGCTCGAAGCCGCGCGGCGTGCGCGCTTCGCCGGCCCGGTGCTGGTCGTGAGCTCGTCCGAGGTGTACGGACGCCTCGAGCCCGGCCGGCCCGCGCGCGAGGACGACACGATCGCGCCGGTCAGCCCGTACGGCGCGAGCAAGGCCGCGGCCGAGGCGCTGGCGCAGGCCTATGCGCGGGGCTACGGCCTGCGCGTCGTGATCGCGCGCTCGTTCAGCCACACCGGTCCCGGGCAGGGCCCGGCATTCGCGCTTGCGTCGTGGGCGCGGCAGATCGCCGCCGCCGAGGCGCAGCAGGCGCGCGGCGGGAAGGGGCCGTTCCGGCTCGCGGTCGGCAACCTCTCGCCGGTGCGCGACTATTCCGACGTGCGCGACGTCGTGCGGGCCTACCTCGTCCTGCTCGAGCACGGCGCCGGCGCCACTGCGTACAACGTGGCGAGCGGCCGCGGCGTCGCGCTCGGCGACGCGCTCGCCCTGCTGACGGCGCGCGCCCGAACGCCGATCGAAGTGGTGGAGGATCCCGCGCGGCTGAGGCCGGCGGACCTGACGTACCTGGTGGGAGACCCGGCCCGGTTGGTGGCGCTGGGATTCGAAGCGCGCCACGCGCTGGAAGAGACCTTCGAGGCCCTGCTCGACGGCGCGCGCCGCGACGAGGCCGCTTCACCGACGGGAGGGGCATGATTCGAGTCGCGGTCGTGGGGACGGGGTACGTGGGCCTGGTGACGGGCGCGTGCCTGGCGGATTTCGGCAACGAGGTGCGTTGCGTCGACGTCGACGCCGCGAAGATTGCCGGCCTGGGGCGGGGCGAGATCCCGTTCTTCGAGCCGGGACTCGAGGAACTGGTCGCGCGGAATGCGCAGGCCGGGCGGCTGACGTTCAGCGTCGACCTCGCGCAGGCGGCGCGCTGGGCGGAAGTGATCTTCATCACGGTCGGGACGCCTCCGAAGAAGGACGGGTCGGCCGACCTGACGGCGATCTTCGCCGCGGGCGAAACCATCGCAAAGGCGGTCACCGGCTACAAGGTCGTGGTCCAGAAGTCGACCGCGCCGGTGGGCACCGCGCGTCGCCTGTGGGCGCACCTTCAGAAGAAGGCCGGCCGCCGCGCCGTGATCGACGTGACCTCGAACCCCGAGTTCCTGCGCGAGGGCTCGGCGATCGAGACCTCGATGCGCCCGGACCGGATCGTGGTCGGCGCCGAGACGCCGCGCGCCGAGAAGCTGATGCGCGAGCTCAACGAGCCGCTCTACCTGTTGGAGACGCCGATCACGGTCACCAATCTCGAGACCGCCGAGCTCATCAAGTACGCCTCGAACGCGTTCCTCGCGACCAAGATCTCGTTCATCAACGAGGTCGCGAACGTGTGCGAGGTCGTCGGCGCCGATGTGCAGACCGTGGCGAAGGCCATGGGCCAGGATCGCCGCATCGGGCCGAAGTTCCTGCACGCCGGCCCGGGCTACGGCGGTTCGTGCTTCCCCAAGGACACGCTCGCGCTCGCGAGCTTCGCGCGCAAGGCGGGTGCCCCGTTCCTGCTGGTCGAGGCCGTGGTCGAGGTCAACCAGCGCCAGAAGGCAAAGATGGTCGCCAAGGCGAAGGCCGCGCTCGGCTCGCTCAAGGGCAAGCGCGTGGCCGTGCTCGGGCTGACCTTCAAGCCGAACACCGACGACATCCGCGAGGCGCCGGCGCTCGACATCATGGCCGGCCTGCTGCGCGCGGGCGCCGCGATCACCGCCTACGACCCGATGGGCATGACGCACGTCGGGCGGCTGCCGATCGGCCGCAAGATCGCGTTCGCCGACGACGCGTACGCCGCGCTCAAGGGCGCGGACTGTGCGATGCTGGTCACCGAGTGGAACGAGTTCCGGACGCTCGACCTGCGCAAGATCAAGCGCGCGCTCCGCCGCCCGGTGCTGCTCGACCTGCGCAACATCTTCGATGCCGACGAGGCGCGGGCTGCGGGGCTCACCTACGTCGGCGTGGGCCAGAGAAAGGCTCCCGTCAAAGCCCGAACCAAAGCCGCGCGCCCGAAGGCCGCGAGGAAGGGAACGCGATGAAGCTGATCCAGGACGTGGTCGTGAAGCCGCTCAAGGTGATCGCCGACGAGCGCGGATACCTGATGGAGATGCTGCGCGTGGACGACCCGTTCTTCCAGTCGTTCGGCCAGGTCTACTGCTCGGTCGCGTACCCCGGCGTGGTCAAGGGCTGGCACTACCACAAGGTGCAGTGGGATCACTTCGTGATCGTCTCGGGCATGATGAAGGTCGTGCTCTACGACATGCGCGACGCGTCGCCCACCAAGGGCGAGGTCAACGAGTTCTACATGGGCGAGAAGAACCCGGTGCTGGTGCGCATTCCGCCCGGCGTGGCGCACGGCATGAAGGGCATGGAGCCCATGGGCGGCATGCTGATCAACACCCCGTCCCACCCGTATCACTACACCGAGCCCGACGAGTTCCGCATCCATCCGCACGACAATGACATTCCCTACGACTGGAGCCGCAACGATGGCTGACGCGCTCGCCGGCGCGCGCCTCCTGGTCACCGGTGGCGCGGGCTTCATCGGATCGAACTTCGTGCGCATGGCGAACGCGCGCTGGCCCGGGGCGCACGTGCACGTGCTCGACGCGCTCACGTACGCCGGCAACCAGAAGAACCTCGAGGACGTGGTCGACGCGTCGCGGCTCTCGTTCCAGCATGGCGACATCCGCGACCCGAAGGCCGTGGCCGAGGCCATGGAGGGCGTGACCCACGTCATCAACTTCGCCGCCGAGTCGATGGTGGACCGCTCGATCGACGATCCGGGCTCGTTCATCCTGACCGACACCTACGGCGTGTTCGTGCTGCTCGAGGAGGCGAAGCGCCGGGGCGTGACGCGCTTCATCCAGATCTCGACCGACGAGGTGTATGGCGAGATCATGGGCGAGCCGGCGACCGAGGAATCGGCGCTGATCCCGCGCAATCCCTATGCCGCCAGCAAGGCCGGCGGCGATCGCCTGGCCTACGCGTACTACGCGACCTACGGCCTCCCGGTCGTGGTCACGCGCTGCTCCAACAACTACGGCCCGTACCAGTACCCGGAGAAGCTGATCCCGCTGTTCGTCACCAACGCGCTCGAGAACGAGGCGCTGCCGGTGTACGGCTCGGGCAAGAACTTGCGCGACTGGATCCACGTCGACGACCATTGTTCGGCGGTCGCCACGCTGCTCGAGGCCGAGGGCGTCGAGGGCGAGGTCTTCAACATCGGCGCCGGCAACGAGCTCGACGTGCTGACGATCACGGGCACGATCCTCGAGGCCACCGGCAAGCCCGCGTCGCTGATCCGCCACGTCGAGGATCGCCCCGGGCACGACCGCCGTTACGCGCTCGACAGCTCGAAACTGAGCAAGCGCACGGGCTGGGCCGCGGCGATCGACTTCCCGACCGGCATCGCGCAGACGATCGCGTGGTACCAGGCGCGCCGCGACTGGTGGGAGCCGATCAAGGCCGGCGAGTTCCGCGCCTACTACGAGAAGATGTACGGGCAGCGCAAGGTGCTGAAGGAGGTGGGGCAGTGACGCCGAGGTTCGTCCGAGTCCTGGTCGCGCTGGGCCTGCTGGCGTTCCCCGGCGCGATCCGGGCGCAGGCTTCCCAAACCTCCGAGGCGGGATCGATTTCGGCCACCGGGGAAGGGGTCGCCCGCAGCGACGCGGCCCGCAAAGACGACTTTCCGGAGACGGGATCCGCGAGCGTGCTCGCCGGCCCGGTCGACCCGACGCGCTACCGGCTCGGTCCCGGGGACGTACTCTCGCTCGAGATGACCGGGCGCGTGGATCGTCACGTGCTCCTGCCGGTCGATGCGGAAGGCCGCATGAACGTCCCGGAGATCGGCGTCGTCGATGCGGGGGGGCGCACGTTGGATGCGGTGCGCAGCCAGTTGCTCGGCCGGATCCGCCCGCTCTATTCCGGCGCGCGAGTCGACCTGCGGCTGGTTCGCCTGCGCGTGTTCAAGGTCTACGTCGCAGGCCAGGGCAAGGGGCCGGGCGTCGTCCGGGCCACCGGGGCGACGCGGGCGAGCGAGATTCTAGCCGGCGCCGATGCGCTGGGCCCCGAGGCGTCCCGGCGCAACATCGAGCTGCGGCATCGCAATGGCAAGTCCGATCGCGTCGACCTCGATGCGTTCGCCTACCTCGCCCGGGAGGATGCGAACCCCTACCTCGATGACGGGGACGTCCTGGTCGTGCCGCCGCGGAAGGAGCGAGTCTTTGCGTACGGCGCGTTCGGACGGCCCGGCGAGTACGAGCTTGCCCCCGGGGATCAAGTCGTCGACCTGGTCGCGCTTGCGGGCGGGCTCCTGCCCGGGACCGACAAGGCGAGCGGGCTGCTGGTGAGGTTCGTCACGCCGACCACCCTGGATTCGATTCCGTGCAACCTGGGCGCCGGAGCGGCGGAGCCGAATCGCCTGCCCCTCCAGAACCAGGACCGCCTGTACGCGCGGGAGTTCACCAACTTCGAACGCGCGGCGAACGTCTCGCTCCTGGGCGAGGTCCTGCGGCCGGGCCCGTATGCGATCCGCGAGGGGCGGGATCGTGTCTCGACGCTGCTCGAGCGGGCGGGGGGGCCGACCACGCTGGCGGCACGCGGGCGCATCCAGATCTTTCGCAATTCCGAGCCGAGCGGCCAGCGGGACATCGAATTCGAGCGGTTGTCGCGCCTTTCGCGATCGGAAATGACCGATGCGGAGTACGAGACGTTCAAGACCAAGCTGGCGGCGCAGCAGGCGAGTTTCGTTCTCGACTACGACCGGCTGCTCTCGACGAGCGGGGACTACGACGTGCTGCTGAGGGATCGCGACCTGATCATGGTCGATCGCGAGACCCAGGCGGTGCGCGTCTCGGGCGAGGTCCAGCGGCCCGCGCTCCTCGAGTACCAGGCGAGGCGCGCGGGGGAGGAATACATCCAACTCGCGGGCGGGTTCACGGGGCGCGCCTCGAAGGGCAAGGTGCGCGTGACCCGGGCGGGCTCGAACCATTCGATCTCGTTGAACGAGGCCGGGATGATCCAGCCCGGAGACTTCATCTGGGTTCCCGAGAAGAAGGAAGCCCACTTCTGGGCGACCCTCAAGGACGTGCTCGTGGTCGCCGGCAGCGTTGCGACAATCGTCATCCTGATCCAGAACGCAGCGAAGCCGTAGGACCTCGGACGCCTCGTGTCGGTCACCCGCAGGGTCGGACGCAACCTCGCGCTCCTGATCGTCGGGCGCTTTTCCGTGCTGCTGGTGTGGCTGGCGATGACCCCCGCGATCCTGCATCGGCTCGGGGCGGAGCAGTTCGGGTTCTGGTCCCTGCTGCTGGTGATCCTCGGCACGATCGGCACGGTCGATCTGGGCCTCGGGATCGCGATCAGCCGGTACGTCTCCGAGTCGGCCGCCCGACGCGATCTCCCCGCCGTGGGCCCGCTGGTCGCTCGCGCGATCGGCCTGCAGCTCCTGTTCGTGCTGATCGTCGCCGGCGCCGGATACCTGCTGCGCTCCTCCCTGCTCGACCTGTTTCGCGTGCCGGACGCCTGGCGGCCCGAGGCCGCCCGGGCCCTGGCGTGGGCGCTCTTCGGTTTCATCGCGATCGTGCCGTTCAATGCGTTCGGCGCCGCGCTCCAGGGACTCCAGCGCATGGACCTCTATGCCGCCGGGATGGCGCCCGGCGCGCTCGCCCTGCTCGCGGCGACGCTCGTCGCGCTCCAGTCTTCGACGCCGCTCGTCGCCGTGGTCCAGGCGCAGGTCTTCCAGTTCGCGGTTTCCTCGTTGCTGCTCGGGCTCGGACTGGGGTTGGCGATCGCGCGATGGGATCCCGGGCTCGGGGGACCGGTGTCTCCCGCAGGACCGATCGCGTTCGGGCGGCTCCTGCGCTTCGGCGGCTGGGTCCAGACCAACGCGGCCGTCGCCCTGACGAACCTGCACGTGGACAAGATCCTGCTCGGCGCCCTCGTCGCGCTTCCGTCGGTCGCGGCCTACGAGCTGGGCATGCGCGTCTCCGGGGTCGCGATGCTCGTGCCCCAGCTCGGGCTGTCGGCCCTCTTGCCCGTGATGGTGCATCGGGAAGCGCTCGCCGAACCTGGCGCCCGGTTGCGGACGTACCGAGCAGCGCTCGCCCCGTACCTCGCGCTCGTCGGATTGATCACGTGCGGGCTTGTCAGCCTCGCGGGGCCGCTCCTCGAGGCGTGGCTCGGGCACTCCGAGCCGGCGGAGGTGTTCGCCCTCCGGGGCCTAGCCCTGGCCGGAGGGATCACGACCGCGACCGGCGTCGTGAGCACGATGGTGCGGGCGGCGGAGCGGCCCGAGATCGAGACCGAGGCGGGCGTCGTCGGATTGCTCCTGCATGTCGGGCTCTCCTGGGTCGGCTGGGCCGTGTGGGGCTGGCAGGGGGTGATCGCCGGGCTCGTCGCCTCCGCGGTCTGCGCCGCGACCTACTTCGTGATCCGTGTGGAATCCTGGCTCGAGGCTTCCCGCGTCGGCGCGGAGACGCTGCGGGCGCTGGTGGCCCCCGCGATCGCGGCGCTGGCCGCGGGCGCGGGCGGCTGGGCGATCTCGAATTGGACCCGCACCGGGCCGCCGGGGCGCCTGCGCGGCCTGGTCGCCCTCGGCTGGGGCGCGGCGACACTCCTGGTCGCCTATGCGATCGTGGTCCTGCTGCTGGCCCCCGCGGTCCGCGAGCGCATGCGCTCGCTCGTGACCCACCGCTGATCCGCCGCAGCGTCCGGAGGTTCCTTGCGCATCACGTTCGCCCTGCCCTTCCTGACCATGACCGGCGGCATCCGCGTGGTGTTCGAGCACACCCGCCAGCTCGAGCGCCTGGGGCACGTCGTGCAGCTGGTCGTGCCCGCGATTCGTCCGGGGCTGCCGTTCACCGCGCGGGGCCGTGCAAAGCTCCGGTCGTACCTCCACGATCGGCTCGTCGATCGACCGGAACGGACGCTTGCCTGGTACGGGCTGAGCGACCGCGCGCAGGTCGTGGATGAATTGCGCGCGGACAAGTTCCCCGACGCGGACGTCCTGATCGCCACGTCCTGGCCCACGGCCGGTCTCGTCGCGGACGCGCCGGCTCGCTGCGGGAAAAAGGCCTACTTCCTCCAGCATTACGAAGTGTTCGAACCCGGGCAGGACGCCGCCGTCGACGCCACGTGGAGGCTGCCGCTCGAGCGCATCGTAATCGCCGGCTGGCTGGCGCGTCTCGCGCGCGAGCGCTTCGGCGTTGCCACCTGGGGCCCCGTGATCAACGGCGTCAATCTCGATCAATTCCGGCCGGAGGACCGCCTCGAGAACGACCCGCCGGTGGTCGGAATGATGTATGAACTCCAACCGTGGAAGGGCGTCGCGGACGGCTTCGAGGCGATTCGTCTCGCGCGCGAGTCCCTGCCCGGACTGCGCGTGCACCTGTTCGGCCGCTACCGCTTGCGCCACGCTCTCCGCGCCGGGGATCGTTACGAGCGCAACCCGTCGCAGGAACGGATCGCTCAGATCTATCGATCATGCGACCTGTTCCTCAGCCCGAGCTGGAGCGAGGGTTGCCAGCTCCCGCCGATGGAGGCCATGGCCTCCGGGTGCGCCGTGGTCGCGACGCGCGTCGGAGGCATACCCGACTATGGCATCGAGGGCCGCACCGTCCTGGTCGCCGAACCGCGGGATCCGGCCGCATTGGCCGCGCACCTGGTGCGGCTGCGCGAGGACCGCGTCGCGCGCGAGGCGCTCGCCGCGGCGGGTCTCGAACGCATTCGGGAGTTCCCCTGGGAGTCGGCGTCCGCCGCGCTCGAACGCTGCCTGGTCGCGATCGCCGCCGGCGAAAGGGCGCCATCGTGAGCCCGCGGCGCTGTGTCGCGATCGTCGTGACCTACGAGTCGCGGCAGGAGATCTCCGCCTGTCTCGATGCCCTGGGCGCGCAGACCGGAGGGCCCCCGGAGATCTGGGTGGTGGACAACGCCTCGAAGGACGGCACCGTCGGATGGGTGCGCGCGCAATACCCCGGTGTCCGCGTGATTGCGAACGCCGAGAACGTGGGCTTCGCGTGCGCCAACAACCAGGTCCTCGAATCGGAGTCCGCCGACGTGTTCGTGCTCGCCAATCCCGACGCGGTTCCCTCGCCGGGCGCGGTCGCAGCCGCGGTGGACGTGCTCGACGCCCAGCCGGATGTGGCGATCGTCGCTCCCCGGCTGGTCCATCCGGACGGCACGTTGCAGCCGTCGGCGCATGCCTTCCTCGGACTGCTCAACCTGTTCGGCGAGACCTTCGGACTCGACCGCCTTTTCCCGCGAAGCGCGTTGGGGAGTTTCCACATGCGCGGCTTTGCGCACGATGAGCGCCGGGACGTCGACTGGATCCAGGGGGCGTTCCTGGTCGTGCGGGGCTCGGCCGTCGGGCGTGTCGGCGCGTTCGATCCCGCGTATTTCATGTACGGGGAGGAGATGGACTGGTGTCGTCGGATGAAGCGGGCAGGCTACCGGGTGGTCTTCCTTCCCGAGCCCTCGGTGATGCACATCGGGGGCGCGAGCAGCCGGACCCTGGCCGGGCCGATGTTCGTCGAGTTGCTCAAGAGCCGGCTGCGGTTTTTCGATCGCCAGTGCGCGGCCTGGACGCGCGGGCCTGCGCGGATCCTCGTGGCGATCGCAACCCTCGGACGCTGGTTCGCCTGGGAGCTTGCGAGCCGCCTGCCGACGGTCGATCGGACCGCACGCGAGAAGCGGGCGCTCAGAATCCGCATGTTCCGTGCGGGGGTTCGCTGGGTCCTCGCCGGACTGCCGGTCTCCGCCCAAGGGCGCGCGCGATGAGCCGGCCGCCCTCTCGCACCGCGCTCGTGCTCACTCCGCGACTGCCGTGGCCGCTCGACGACGGGGGCCGGATCGTCCTCTGGCAGTCGTTGTGGTCGATGGCGCAGGGCTATCGCACGATCCTCGTGACGCTCGAGGACGAGGCTTCTCACAGCCGACCGCTCCCGGATGCGATCGCGGGGCTTGGTGTCGAGGTGGTGCGCATCCTCCACCGGCCTCCCACCCTGATCCGCGCCCTGGCGCTCGGTACGTTCGGACGGTGGCCCTATACGCTCACCCGCTACCGCAACCGGGAGCTCGATCGAACGCTGCGCGAGTTGGTCGTCGACCGCCGCCCTGCGATCGCGTTCGTGAACCACCTTCATCTCGCGACCTACGCGGACGCCCTGCTCGGCACGCCCTGGGTGCTGCGCGAGCACAACGTCGAGTCCTCCTGGATGCGACGCTACGCCGCCTCCCGGAAGCAGCCCTGGATCCGCGCCTACGCGCAGTTCCAAGCCGGACGGCTCGCGCGCGCGGAGTCGAGCCTGTGCGCGCGGGCCTCCCTCGTGCTCGCGATCCAGGAGGAAGAGGCCATCGAATTGAGGCGGCTTGCGCCCGGGGCGCGCGTCGAGATGCTCCCCATCGGGATCGACTTCGCCCGATTTCTCCAACCCCGGCCGGAAATGCCCCCCGTCGTCCTGATCATCGGATCGTTCGCCTGGGGTCCAAACCTCGAAGGCCTCGTGCGCTTCCTCGCCGAAGGCTGGCCGCGCCTCAGGACGCGTTGCCCCGGCGTGCGACTGCGCGTCGTCGGTAAGGCGCTGCCGCTGGACATCGCCGAGCTCTTGAGCGCCGCCGGTGCGGAACCCGTGGGATTCGTGGAAGACGTCGCGCCGGAGTTTCAGCGCGCATCGGTCTTGTTGGTGCCGCTGTGGACCGGGGCCGGGGCAAGGGTCAAGATCGTCGAGGCGTTGGCCGCGGGCACTCCGGTCGTGTCCACCCCGCTCGGCGCCGAGGGCCTCGGCCTCAGCCCGGGAGTTCACGCCCTGCTGGTCGACAGCCCGGCCGGGCTCGCGGACGCGGCGGCGGAGCTGATCGAGCGGCCGGAGAAGGGGCGGCGCCTCGCCGCCGAAGCCCACGCGCACGCGCGGCGGGAGTTCTCGCTGCAAGCCGTAGCGAGCCGAACCCTCGAGCTGTGCGCGGGCGTGGAACGTCCGGCGGATGCGCTGCCGCCGCCGGCGGGGGGCTGAGGCCATGCCGCTCGTCTCCGTGATCACGCCGGCCCATGATTCCGCCCGCTTCCTCGGGGCGACGATCGAATCGGTCCGGGCGCAGACGCTCGACGACTGGGAAATGATCATCGCGGAGAACGGGTCGAGCGATGCGACGCCCGAGATTGCCGCCCGCGCCGCCGAGTCGGACCCCCGGATCCGCGTGTTGCGCATGCCGCGCGCGGTCGGGCCCGGGGCCGCCCGCAATGCTGCGCTGTCGGTCGCGAGCGCCCGCTATGTCGCGTTCCTCGACAGCGACGACCTCTGGACGCCCGCCAAGCTCGAGCGCCAGATTGCGTTTGCGCGTGCTCTCGGTGCGGCGTTCACCTGCACCGCCTACGGGATCATCGACGAAGAGGGCCGACCCATCCGGCGTCCCCAGGTCCCGCCGCCCCTCACCGACTACCGCCGGCTTCTCCGGCACACGCTCGTGGGCTGCCTGACCGTGATGCTCGACCGGGACCAGGTCGGGGACGTGCGGATGCTCGACCTGCCCCAGCACGAGGACCTCACGCTGTGGTTCGCGATCCTGAAGCGGGGATTCCTCGCACACGGGCTGGGGGAGACGCTCGCCCACTACCGGGTCGTAAGCACCTCGGCCTCGGCGAGCCCCCTCCGGTCCGCGCGACGCATGTGGAAGGTCTATCGAGACATCGAGCAATTGCCGACCGCGGAGGCGGTCCGCTACTTCCTGGAGTACGCAGCGCACGCGATCCTCAAGAGGACCGGCTGACGAGCGAATTCCCGACCAGTTTGGCGCCACCCCGGCCTCGGGTGGGCCGAGCCGACGTCGAAACGCCCCACCCTGTTCCCGCTCCGCTCGCATAAACTGTTTCACCCGAGTCACCTGCAGGCCGACGTCGGCCGGCCGGCCGCACCCCCGGGGAGTGGCATGCTTTTGGCATCTGGACCGGTTCAGACCCTCGGGCCGCGGGCGATCCGTCTCGTGCAGCAGAAACCGCCCCCTCGGGGGACGGACGAAATCGAGCAACTTCAAGGGGCGATTGGGATTCAGGAGCCGGGGCGTCCGGGAAAGCGTTTGACAGTGGACGTTGCGTTCTCCTAACCTGCTATCCGACGAAGGGCCTTCCGCTAGGTCGCCGAAGGGTCGCAAAGCTCACTGCGCCACCGAAGTCTCCAAGGGAGGACTATGCGAGTCTTGGTCACAGGAGGTGCGGGGTTCATCGGTTCGCACCTGGTCGATTCCCTGCTCGCCCGGGGGCATGAAGTCTGGGCCGTGGACGACCTGTCCACAGGAAGCAAACGCAACCTCGAAGCTGCGTTCGCCCATCCCGCCTTCCACTTCGTCGAGGGCTCGGTGATGGACCCGGAACTCATCCACGACCTGATTTCCAAGGTGGATGAGGTCTTTCACCTCGCAGCCGCCGTTGGCGTCAAGTTCGTCCTCGACAACCCCCTGCGGTCGCTGCTGACGAACATTCGCGGCACCGAAGTGGTTCTCGAGGCCGCCAACCAGAACGGCAACAAGAAGGTGACCCTGTTTTCCTCGAGCGAGGTCTACGGGAAGGGCGCGTCCATTCCGTTCCGGGAGAGCGACGACCGGCTGCTCGGTCCGACCTCGGTCCTGCGCTGGTCCTACGCCGCGAGCAAGTCAGTCGACGAGTTCCTTGCGCTCGGCTACTACCATGAACGCCGCCTGCCCGTGGTGATCGTGCGCTGCTTCAACACCTGCGGCCCGCGCCAGAGTCCGCACTACGGCATGGTGATTCCGCGCTTCATCGAGCGCGCGCTCGCGAACGAGCCGATCCTGGTCTATGGCGACGGCCTCCAGAGCCGATGCTTTTCCTCGGTCCACGATGTCGTGCGCGGCGTGCTCATGCTCGCCGAGGAGCCGCGTGCCTATGGCGAGGTGTTCAACATCGGCACGATGGAGGAAGTCTCCGTTGGCGATCTCGCGCGGCGGATCCGCACGCTCGTGGGCTCCAAGTCCGAGATCGAATCCGTCGAGTACGAATCCGTCTACGGATCGAGCTTCGAGGACATGCAGCGCCGCGTGCCCGACCTGACCAAGATTCACGCTTTGGTCGGTTACCAGCCCGAGGTCACCCTGGACCAGTTGCTCCGGGAAACCATCGAGCACGTCCGGGCTCGACAGAATCCAGCCCAGGTCACCCCGGCCCACGCCCGCTGACGTCTTTCCAGCGCCCCAATCCTGACGCCGTCCGGCCCCGGGCCGGGCGGCGTTTCGGTTTGCTCCGATCCGGCCGAGCGGCTATCGTCCCAGTCTCATGATCCCCGATGCCACTCTCTCGCCCTCGACCTGGGCGGCGATCGCCGCGTGCACCTCGGCCGTCGCCGCCGTGCTCCTGACGACCCCGGCGCTGTCCCGCATCGCGTGGGCGACGGGCTACCTCGACCACCCGGAAGCGCGCAAGCTCCACATCGCGGCGACGCCGTTGCTGGGGGGGCTCGGCGTCGCGCTCGGCACCGCGCTCGGCGCGAACCTCGGGTTCTGGTCGCTCGACATGGGCCTGCCCGGCCCGGCGCTCTGGTGGATGGCCGGCGCGCTCGTCGCCGTCGGGGTGGGGCTGATCGACGACCGGTTCGGGATGAACCCGGGAACGAAGCTGCTGTTCCAGACGCTGGCCGCCTGGCTTTTCCTGCAGGGGGGGATCTACCCGCAGCGCTACATCGGAGTGTACGGCGGACAGGCGATCTCGATCATCTGGATGGTCGGGCTCATGAACGCGATCAACTTCCTCGACAACATGGACGGGATCGTCGGGGGCGTCTCCG
>JBDTYW010000008.1:0-18237 GCA_040005445.1 Candidatus Eiseniibacteriota bacterium | reverse complement strand
TGAGAATGCGAAGCAACCCTCAGTCGAACGGCCACGACAACGGCGTCTCGCCTAGTCGGCCCCAAGGGTCCGATGACTCGCCTTACTTTGTCCTTACGCAAGGCGGACAACCGGTCGAGCTAGTGGCTCACGCCCGAGCGGACGGCCGCGTCAACTTGCCGGACTCGGGGGCTCAGGAGCCGAACGAAGTGGAGACTGCGATCTGCCGAGAGTATGAGCGCCAGCACCTTGCGCTCGTTGAGCAGACGCGCAATGAACTGCGTTCGCTGACAGCAACATTCGAAGAACTCGAAGACCAGCTGCCGAGTCGGCGGGATCTGGTCGCCTGTGTCGCGGAGTCCCTGGCGGGAGTTGAGCATGACCTCGCCACCGATCACGCGGTGGTGTCCCTTCGGCAGGAACAGCAGCTGCGACGGCGCGACCTGCGTGCATTCGTCCGCGAGCGCCGGCTGGCGCGGGAGGCGAGCTACCCGACCTCGCGCCTCCTTCACTTTGGGATTATTGCGCTGGTCGTCGTCGTGGAGTCCGTAGCGAACGCGGAGTTCTTTGCCTCCGTCAGTACGCTCGGGCTCGTGGGCGGCTTCCTCCAAGCTGTCGGCGTGTCGCTGGTAAACGTCGTCAGTGGCGTCTTGGCTGGGTACTTCTGCGTTCGCGGGTTGAATCGATGAGCCGCCATGTGAGAGCACTGGCAGGCTTCGGCATTCTCGCGTACGCCCTCTTTGCTTTGGGCTTCAACCTGGCCGTCTCCCACTATCGGGACCTGGCCGCGAGCGGTGTGACGGCGGCGTCCAATCTCTTTGGGCTGCTTGGAAGCCCGCTGGATCTTAGCCTTCCGAGCGCGGCACTGTTCGCCATCGGGCTGATTGCGTCGCTGCTTGGGCTCTGGAAGGGATTCCGGCTTGACGACGCCGTCCCCGGCTATGGCGAACGCCATCGCCGGTTCATTGCTTCGGACAAGGAGCTCGAGCAAAGCACGAATGGGCTCCGCCACCAGGTTCTCGGGCGAGTAGAGAGGGTACCCGAACACACCCGGGCCGTCGTCCGGCGAGCCGATCACGTTTTGAAAGAGATGCACGGAAACACCGTGTGTGCGCAACGAGCACTGGAAGCCTATGCCGCGAAGCGTGCGCATCTCGAAGACCGCTGCGAGGTCCTCCTCCGACGCTACCGGGATGAGAACCGAGCGGTTCGGACCAAACCGGAGCCCAGATACTTCGCGGCATTTCCCAACTTCCCGGCCGTCGTCGACGACGCCCCGGTCAACGAATTGCTCCGGCGTGTCGCTCGCGCCGACGACCACCTCGATGAACTAAACGCCGAGGAACACCGCATTCGCCGCGGGCAGGCGGATCGCGTTCGCGATGCCGCGGCGCGCTTCGAAAGCTGCCTGGCCGATCGCCTCCGCCAAGCAGACGCCGGCCGCGGTGACGGCAGCGAACACTCGACCGGGGATGACACCCGTTTTCCGGAGGACCGGTCATGAACGAGACGCGGTCCCAGGATCGACTGGGCCTGGCACTCATCGTTAGCAGCCTCGTCTTCCTCGGTTTGGTAGCGGCGATCGTCGGCTGGCGCAGTACGAGCACACCGCAACTGGATCCGGTCACGCTCTGCGCTGTCGGGCGGCCCGTTGCCGGCGAGGTGGCCATCCTCCTGGACGTCACCGACTCGCTCACCCCCGATCAGTACAAGAGGGTTATCGAGTGGTTGCGTGAGTACGAGCTCAGCGCTCTGCAAAGGAATGAACGCGTTTCGTTGTGGGTCCTGGGGAGCCGCAACGGAGGAGGACTCGAACGTCGGTTCTGCCGTTGCTACCCCGGGCGTGAGCGCGATCCCTGGCTGCACAATCCAGCGAGTATCGCCACGACCACCGACTCGCTGTTCACCGCGCCTCTACGTCACGCAGTCGTTGACGCCGGTCAGCCGAATCCCTCGCTTCGAACGCCGCTCCTTGCGGCCATTCGCGAGATCTCCGAGCAGCCCGAAATGTCTGACAGCCTGACCCTTCGACACCTGGTGGTCGTTTCGGACCTGCAGGAAAACGTGGAAGGACTCTCCTTCTACAAGGGCGTTCCGACCTTTGGAGACTACAGCAGGTCGAAACACTCCGAGCGGACGCGAGCAGCTTTGCGGGGGATGACCATTGATGTGCTCTACCTGCCGCGAGGCGACACGGCCACTCTGCTATCGCCCGACCTGCCGCTGTTCTGGCGTCAGTACTTCCGCGCATGTGGCGCCAGTTCGGCCCGCATTCGCCGTCTGTAGGGGGTGGCATGCTCGACCGCGTCCTAAAGCTCATCGTCGTCCTGACCTTGTTGCTCTTCCTGGTGCAGAGCGTCATCGGAGTTCTGTGCCGAATCCTCGAAGCGGCGCTTGGGGGCGTCGCCACAACGCTCGGATCTGGCGCAGCGAGCCTTGTGATTGCCATTGCGGCGATTTGCTTCTTGGCCGGAGCCATCGGCCGAGGCTTCCACTTCATTGCGAACCGCGACCCGCGCATGGCGCGGGAACGCGCATCACGCGACCGCGCCATGCGGCAGCGCCCGCGCCGACCTGCCGAGGGCGTTTCACCGGTGGGGGGCAACAAGTTCCTGGACGATCCGGATCCGGCAGTCGGAGCCGATGAGGACGATCGCTGATGATCGACGAGACTGCTGCACACCTTCGACGGCTACTGAAGGGTACCGAACATGACGCGGCTCGCAGGTGGCATGCGGCGACTGAGCGCGCTCGGGACTCGGACAGGCACGCTCGCCGGGAGGCATTTCTCCGCGAACTGAGTTGCCGGCCGAACGATAATCGCGTGCGACTTGGACGGGGTCAGTCCCTTGAAGGCGAGCACCAGTGGTGCGGCCTTCCACTAGATGCTTTGTGCGCTATGCACGTGGGAGTGTCGGGCGCGACCGGCACGGGCAAGAGCTTCCTCATCGCCGGTCTGCTCTTTCAGCTCCTCATGCGGCGCGTGCCGCTCGTGCTGGTCGACATGAAGTCAGAATTGGCAGAGCTCCTTCTCGAGGTCATCGTGCCCGCGGTCGTGGCGCGGGGCCGCGAGGACCTGATCGATCGTGTTCGAATCATCCGTCCGTTCGAGCCCGGACGCGTCCCGCTCCTGCGTCTGACCGAACCCGAGCCGAGAGTGTCGCGCCAAGTTCAGAGCATGAACATCGCGCAGTCCCTCAGCGAGGCGGTTGGTCACGACCTCGGGCCACGGATGCTGCGCGCGCTTCTGCCCGCCGCGGGATTGGCGGTCGAGCGGAACTTGCCGCTGCCGATCCTCACCGAGTGGCTTCGCTCACCGGAAGCCTTCGCCAAGGCGGCGGCGAGTTCCTCGGACCCGATCATCCGGGCCTATGCGTTGCACGAACTGCCACGCGAGAATCGCAACTCGCTCGACGCTCTTCGCGCCAGGTTGGACCTGCTCTTCCATCTGCCGGAGGTGCGCGCAGCCCTCTCTGCTCCGCACTGTCTTTCGTTCGACGAGTGCCTTGAATCAGGGGTCACCATCCTGGACTTCGGCTCACCCCCGGGCGGCGCGGAGGCCGCTATGCGTTTCATCGCCGGGCCGGTCGCGGGCCGCTTCGGTCGGGCCATCTTGTCCCGCGAAATGGGGCCGCGCACGGCGCCGACGGTCGTGTGCTTTGAAGAATTCCAGGAGCTGCTTGGGTCGTACCAAGTCGAAATGTTCAAGCGCCTGCTCGCTCTTAGTCGATTCAAAAGAGTCAGCCTATGGTTTTCCAACCAGCAGCCCGCGCAGATCGCCGAAGCCGATCGCACGTTGTTGAGGATCCTGCGCACGAACCTGGGGGCGGAAGTCATCTTCCGCTCCTCGGTTGAGGATGCGCGCACCCTTTCCGGCGGTCTGTCGACTCGCTCTCCCGATGAGACCCTGACCCAAGCCCGCAGCCGCCTGATCGAGGAAATTGCCACGCTTCCGCGTCGCTCGCTCTTCCTTTGGCTTCGGGACAGCAGTTTCGGTCCCCAGCGTCTTCAGAGTCCGCGATTGGATGTCGACGCGCTCAGACGATCGGCGGCGACGCTGACACCGGAAGTCCGGGAACGCATCCGACTGGGCTCGACGTCGATTGTTTGGACTCAGGATGAGGATTCCTCGCCCACGGAACGGGTTACGGAGCCCGACGAGCGGGTCGCTCCGCTCCAACCGGAGAAGCGGCGTCGCGCGCCGCGGCTCGGCTGAGGGTCTTGCAATGCGCGAACTGCGAACGGCATTCGGACTGCTCTGGAACGCCATGTCGATGTTGCTCTGGTCCCTCGGCACCGTGTGGGTCGGGGCGAGGAGTCTCTGGCGCGCTGGCGTCCTGCTGCTTCGTTGGAGGCAGATCGGTGCCGAGGTACGCCCTTGCGGCCGGCGGCATCAGGTCCCGCTCTACGGTCTCTGGGATTGCGGATGCGGGAGCCGCTTTGAAGGTTGGGCGTTCGCGCGGTGCTCGATCTGCCGCGAGTCAGCCGCCTATGTGCCCTGCCCCGAGTGCGGGTTGCCGGTCAGGAATCCGTTCCTCCCATGAGTGCGACTCCCCTTCGACAGCCACGCAATCGCCGACGAAAGGGCGTGAGTGTCTTGCTCACGGTGCGTGACGAGACCGTTCTGCACGCCCTCGGTCGGTTCCGAATCGCTCGCACGTCCGACCTCGTCCGTTACGCCTTCGCCGGAGTCCGCCCGGACACGGCGGCAGTCCGGCTACGCCGGCTCTTCGACTCATCCCACTTGGCAGTCCTTCCGCCGCAGCGGGGTGCCGAAAACGTCTACCGCCTCGGTCCAGCCGGAATTCGGTACTTGGCCGAACGCGGCATCCAAGTCGGTCGCGTGCCGCGCGGCGGCCTCACACACCATCTCGCCATCGTTCATGCCTGGGTCTCGGTCGCCGCGATCGCCGACTTTGAGCTCGAGCGCTGCCTACCGGACTGGGAACTCCGTGAACAGTTTGCGGTTGGCGAGATCCATGTCCTGCCGGACCTGCTCATGCTGGTCAGACTGGGACAGGCTCTTCATGCCGTCGCCATCGAAGTCGATTGCGGCAGCGAGTCGCAGGGCGTGCTCAATCGCAAGATCGAAGCGTACCGAGCTCTCTGGGGCCAGCCGCCAGGCCTATTCGGTTACCAGCGATTCGGCGTCGCAGCGGCCTGCTATGCACCCTCGCGTCGCAATGCTGTCAGCTCCGCACTCAAGAAAGCATGGGTCGTCCCGAATGTCCTATGGCTCGCATCTGAGTGTCCGAAGTCCGCATTGCTCAAGCTGTTTGCCGATCTGGCGACTCCCCTTGTGTCCTCCCCTTACCGCAAGGGGACCTTGCCGTGTCAGAGCGAAGCATGAAAGCCGAACTCATCGAGACGGCGAACGAACCTCTTACCGGCTCCCGTCGACCCAGTGGCCCGGCCATGCTCCAGCTCATGACGCTGTCCGAAGTCGCCAAGCTCTTGGCCGTCAGCGAGCGCTCGGTCAAACGGCTCGTCGGCCGGCGCAGCCTCCGTTGCGTTCGCATCGGCCGGAGCGTACGATTCGACCCCAGCGACGTTCGACGGTGGGTCGAGGCACGGAAGGAGTAGCCGTGTCGAAGCTCCCGAAGAACATGATCCGGCGAGCAGGGAAGCCTGGCTTCTGGTTCCGTCGGATGGTCAACGGGCAGGTGGTCGTCCGGTCGCTGGGGACGGAATACGAGAGCGCCTGTCGTGCGCTCCGCGCTTTCAAGGCGGAAGAGCAGACACTGCCGACCCTCAAGGTGGCCGAGGCGGCAGAGCGCTGGCTGAAACTCTATGTCGGAACCGCGCGCAGTCTGAAGAGTCAGCGCCTGGCCAAGCAGAGAGTCGAGACCTACCTCGTGCCGGCCCTGGGTCACTACCTGCTCGAGAAGCTGCGGGGCGATCACCTTCGCGGGTACCGCCTGCAGCTCGAGAAGTCATCGCTCTCGGTCCAGTCTGTGCGGCACATTTTGTCCGACGCCCGGTGCTTCCTGTACTGGTGCGAGGACGCTGGACTGGTGGGGCGCTCCCCGTTCCCGAGGAAGATTCTTCCTCGGGTGCAGGAGCGACCGCCGAACCGCCTGTCGGAGGACGACGTGATCGCGCTCTGTGCCATGCCGGAACCGTACGGGTTTGTTGCCCGTCTGGGGCTTGGGACCGGGCTGCGGTGGGGCGAGCTGTGCCGTGCGCAGTCTCGGGATATCCAAGGTGAGGTGCTCACTGTGCACCAGACGAAGACGGGCAAGGTGAGGCGCGTGCCGTTAACGCCCGCGCTCCAGCGTGAGGTGAAGAATCGGGTGGGCAAGCTTATGCCGTACTCCGAGACGGCGTGCGGAGCGTTTGCGCGCTACGCACAACGGCTCTCGGGGGTCGCGGGGTTTCATGCCCACCGGATGCGGCACACGTTCGCCTGTCGGTGGCTGGAGTCGGGCGGATCGTTGGCGGCCCTGCAGCAGATTCTTGGGCACTCGACGATCGTCACCACGCAACGCTACGCACGACTCTCGGACGAGTCGGTCATGGCGGAAGCGCGGCGCTTAGCCGGACAACTGTAAACCTCGGTGTATACCTGCCGACGATCCGCCTTGGTGTAAACTCCGTTTCTGCAATCGGGGAGGGGTGGCCGAGTGGTCGAAGGCGGCGGTCTTGAAAACCGCTAGGGCGCAAGCTCTCGTGGGTTCGAATCCCACCCCCTCCTCCATCTTCGATCGGGAGCGGCCTCAGCCGGCGGCGCCGGGGGATCCGGCGGGCGCCTGATCCCACAGCAGCACCACCTTGCCCATCGACTTCCGCGCCTCCACGTAAGCATGTGCCTCGGCCACCGCGGTGGCAGGAAACGCGCGGTCCACGACCGGCACCAGCGTCCCGCGAGCCGCCCGGTCCACCGTCGCCGCGAGTGCGCGGCCCACGAGCTCGGGGCGGTCGTCGCCGAGAGCCAGGAGGTTGAGGCCCAGGATTCCCTTGGAGTGCACCAACAGCGTCAGCGGGTGGATGAGGCCGAACCCGATGAACATGCGTACCGCACGCGGCAGCGCCCATCCGCTCCCGGACAGGGTCGCGACCCCGTAACTCACCATGCGCCCACCGCTCGCGAGGAGCGCGAGGCCCTTGCGCACCGAGGCGCCGCCGATGGCATCGAAGATCACGTCGGGTCGGCGTCCGCCGGTGAGCCGCAGGAGCTCGGGCACGAAATCCCGCTCGCGGTAGTTGATGGCGTGCGTCACGCCGAGGCGGCGCATATGCTCGAGCTTGGCCTCGGACCCGGCGGTCCCGATGACCACCGCGCCGCGCGCGCGCGCGAGCTGGACGAGCAGCGTGCCGACGCCGCCGGCCGCCGCATGGACCAGCACGTGGTCTCCCGGCTCGATGTGGACCAGCCCCTCGGCGGCGAGGTACGCCGTCACGCCCTGGGTCGCCAGCGCGGCGGCTGAACCGGGATCCATGTTCTCGGGAATCGGCATGGTCGCCGAGGCCGCCGCGATGGCGCGCGAGGCGTACCCCCCGAAGCGGGTGAGGGCCACGACCCGCCGGCCGGGTGCGAGGATCTCGGATCCCACGCCGGGCCCCAGGGACTCGATCCGTCCCACGACCTCGAAACCGAGAACGCAGGGCGGCCGGGGCGCCTCGGGGTAGGTGCCGCGCCGCGCCATGATATCGGCGAAGTTCACCCCGGACGCTTCGACGGCGATTCGCACCTGGCCGGGACCGGGAGCTGGGTCGGGATGATCCCGACACGAGAACGCCACGTCCGGGGAACCATGTCGCACGAGTTCGAGTACATTCATGTGGAGACTTGGCCCTCCTCATGGGCAGGCGCACGTTCCAAGGCGGACGGTGCCACAGTCCCCACCCAACACCAAGATATGCTCAATATGGAGCATTCTGCGAGAGTCATGAGCCTTCCCCCAGAATTCACGCTGAGTCGGGACCCCGAACCCCACCGAGAACGCCGCCGCCAGATCCTCGCATCGCATCCCGAAGTGCGCGCCCTCGCCGGGCCGGTGCGATCCTCGGCGCTGTTCATCGTTGGGCTCGTGGTGCTCCAGTTTGCCGCCGCCTGGGCCGTTCGTCAGGCGCCCTGGTGGGTCCTCCTCTTGTCCGCGTACGTCGTGGGTGCGGTCGTGAGCCACGCGCTGTTCGTGCTCATCCACGAGTGCACCCATAACCTGGTCTGGAAGGGAACGCGCGCCAATCGGTTCCTCGCGATCCTGGCCAACGCGCCAATCGTCTTTCCCGCCGCGATGTCGTTCCGCAAGATGCATCTGCTTCATCACAAGTACCAGGGCGACTTCGACTACGACGCTGACCTCCCCGGAACCACCGAAGCGCGACTGGTGGGGCACTCGCCCATCCGGAAGGCGCTGTGGATGCTGTTCTTCCTCGTGTTCGAGGCGCTGCGCCCCGTACGCATGAAGAAGGTGAAGCTCATGGACCTGTGGACGGTGACCAACGTCGTGGCCATGGTGGCGGTCGCCACGGCCGTCGTCCGCTTCGCGGGGTGGGAGGCGCTGGGCTACCTGTTGCTCTCGACCTTCTTCGGGGTCGGTCTCCACCCGGTGGGCGCACGTTGGATCCAGGAGCACTTCGTCATTCGGGAGGGTCAGGAGACGAATTCCTACTACGGGCCGTGGAACCGCCTGGCGTTCAACGTCGGCTACCACAACGAGCATCACGACCTGATGACGGTCGCGTGGTCCCGCCTGCCACGCCTGCGCGCGATCGCCCCGGAGTTCTACGACGGCCTCTACTCCCACCGGTCGTGGACGCGGCTTGCCCTGCGCTTCATCTTCGATCCGAGCCTCAGCCTGCACAGCCGGGTCGTGCGCGCGGGCCTTGCGCCTCCGCTCGACCTGCCGGACGTTGTCCCCGCAAAGGCGGTTGCGACCGAACCTTCGACCTCGAGCATGGGCTAGCATCGGGAAAACCGCAGCGAGCGGGGCTCGACCGCTGAGGAATCGCGTCACGACTTACAGACGCATGCGCTCGGGCTCCGAAGCGCGCGACACGGCCGGGGCCACATGGGATACCTCCGGAGCGCCGTGGAACGCCATCGTCCTGCCGCCTGGCGCCGCACCCGAAACCGGGATCCTCGTTGGCGTCCGTTCGCGGTTCCGCTATCCTTGCTGCTCGCATCCCGCACTGCACTTCCGGCCCCGGCAACCCGAACCTGGGGATCCGCCTTGCCCGACGACGGACATCCGCCCCACGACGACCTGACGCGTCCGCCCGAGACGTTTGCGCCTCGCCCCGCGCACAACGCCTACGCGCGCCTCCCCGATCGCATCGGGCCGTTCCGCATCCTCAGCCTGCTCGGTGAGGGCGGCATGGGCCGCGTGTACGAGGCCGAGCAGGACTCTCCGCGGCGCACGGTCGCGCTCAAGGTGGTCAAGCCGGGGGTGGCCACGGGCGAGGGACTCCAGCGCTTCGAGCGCGAGTCGCAGGTGCTCGGTCGGCTCCAGCACCCGGGCATCGCGGCGATCTACCAGGCGGGCACGGCCGATGCAGGGCAGGGGCCGCAGCCGTACTTCGCCATGGAGTTCGTCCGCGGGCACACCTTGCTCGACTACGCGGAGGCCCACAAGCTCGACACTCGCCATCGCGTCGAGTTGATGGCCCGCATCTGCGATGCGGTGCAGCACGCGCACCAGAAGGGCGTGATCCACCGGGACCTCAAGCCCGGCAACCTGCTGGTCGACGAGGCCGGGCAGCCCAAGGTGCTCGACTTTGGCGTCGCGCGCGTCACCGACAACGAGATGCAGGCGACGCTGCGCACCGACATCGGGCAGCTCGTCGGCACGATCCCCTACATGAGCCCCGAGCAGGTGCAGGGCGAGCCCGACGCGATCGACACGCGCAGCGACGTGTACGCGCTCGGCGTCGTCCTCTATCAACTGCTCACCGGGCGGATGCCGTATTCAACCGAGCGGCGCTCCGTTCCCGAGACGCTGCGTGCGATCGCCGAGGACGATCCGACTCCGATGAGCGCGGTGCGCCGCGAGCTGCGCGGCGACCTCGACACGATCGTCGCCCGCGCGCTCGCGAAGGAGCGCGACCAGCGCTACGCGACGGCGGCCGAGCTGGGAGCCGATCTCAGGCGCTTCCTCCACTTTGAGCCGATCCTCGCGCACGCGCCGAGCACGATCTACCAGCTCAAGAAGTTCGCGCGCCGCAATCGTGTGTTGGTCGGGGGCGTGGCCGCGGTGATCGTGGCGCTCGCGCTCGGGCTGGTCGTCAGCCTCACGCAGGTCTACCGCGCCACGCGTGCCGAGCGCCTCGCCCGCACGCGGCTCACGCTCGCGCAGCAGCGCCGGCAGGAGGCCGAGACCGCGCGGGGCGCCGAGGCAGAGCAGCGCCAGCTCGCGCAACAGAACGCCGGGCGCGCCGCGAGCGAGGCCGAGCGCGCGCAGAGCGAGGCCCGCCGGGCCGAGGAGCAGACGGTTCGCGCGCAGCGCTCGGCGCAGGTCGCGCGCGAGGAGGCGGACAAGGCGAAGGCCGTGAGCGGGTTCCTCCAGATCATGCTGGGGGCGGCGAATCCGGCGAGCGCAACCGCGTCCGACTCGGCACGCGGGCGCAATGTCACCGTCGTCGAAGTGCTCGACAACGCGGCGCAGCGGCTCGATCGCGGGGACCTTGCCGCGCAGCCGGGCGTCGAGGCCGAGGCGCGTCGGACGCTCGGTGCGACGTACCGCGAGCTGGGCGCGTACGACAAGGCGGAGCCGCAACTCGGCCGGGCCGTGCAGCTGCGCAGCCGGCACCCGGGCGACGGGCTCGAATTGGCGACGAGTCTCGAGGACCTCGGCTGGTTGCGGCAGGCGCAACACGAGCCGGCCGGGGCGGAGTCCCTGTTTCGCAGGAGTCTCGCGATTCGCCGCCAACACCTCGCGGCAGCGGACACGCTGGTGATCCGCAGCGTGGGGAATCTCGCCGTGGCGCTCCAGGACCAGGATCGGACGTCCGAGGCCGAATCCCTCTATCGGGAGGTGCTCGCCCTCGAGACGCGCCGGGGCGCCGTCGCGCAACGAGACCGCGCGGACGCCCTGCACAATCTCGGCACGCTCCTGCAGAGAAGCGGAAAGCCGAAGGAAGGGGAGCCAGTCCTGAGAGCGGCGCTCTCCCTTCGGCGACGGCTGCTCGGGGACCGCAATCCGGATGTGGCGAATACGCTCCAGAGTCTCGCCCAGGCCAGAATCGCCCTGGGAGATCGTGCCGAGGGCGAAGTTCTCCTGCGCGAGGCCGCGGAGACCTGGGGACGCGCGCTCGGCGAACAACATCCCGACTATGCAACCGCACTCGCCAATCTCGGACTGTTGATCCGGGATGAGGGGCGCCTTGCCGAAGCGGAGCCGCTCTTGCGCCGAGCCCTGGACGTCGGGATTGCCGCGCGCGGCCCGGACGATGCAACGGTTGGGGCGATGCGCTACAACTACGCGCGCCTTCTCCAGAGCGAGGCGAAGCTCGCGGAGGCGGAGCCCGAGTTCACACGCGCGCTCGCGAGCATGGAGAAGACGTTGCCGGCCGATCATCCGTCGCTCGCTGCGGCGCGCTCGGGATTGGGCTCGATTCGAACGGACCTTGGCCGTCCGGCGGACGGGGAGCCGCTCCTGCGCGAGGCGCTTGCGACGTATCGCCGTCTCCTTCCCGCAGGGAGCTGGCAGGTGGGGCAAGTCGGGAGCGTGCTCGGTGGAAACCTTGCGGCCCAGGGGCGCTATGCCGAGGCCGAGTCCCTTCTCGTCAACGGCTACACGCTGTTGCGGGAGCACCCGTCGACGCCCCCTGATCGGAAAGCCATGGCCGTGACGCGACTGGTGCGCCTCTACGAGGCGTGGTCGAGCGCGGCTCCGGACCCGACCCGATCGGCGACGCTCGCACGCTGGCGCGCGACCGCTGCGGGAGCGGACTCCGCACGAACACGTTGACCGAAGGGAGCTCCCGGAGCATAGTTTTCGCCACCGATCAGCTCTCCCCGACGCAGCTTCCGCGGCCCGATGGTTCCCAGACCAAGGAGAACGAGATGCCGAACACAACGCAGAGCTTCAATATCAACGCGCAGGGCGACGCTACGCCATCGGGCAACGGCGCCCGGATGTCGAGAACCGGAGCCAACAATCTCCCGAACCAGGCGCAGTGGCACACTGCGACGAAGGCCGTGGGGATCAAGCTTCCTTCCAACGTTTGGAACGTCACAGCAAACGATGGGAATGACTACTCGTTTACTCTTGCGGCGAATTCCGCTTCCGCCACGTACTCCCTGCTCGTGACCGCTCCCACGGGCACTCAGAGCTATACCATCACAACAGCCCCTGGAGTGACCGGTGGCAACACCAGCCCGAGCGTCGTCGTCGAGCCCTAATGGAGTGGCGCCCTGGGGAGGAGCGCCTCCCAGGGCGCCCTGGTTTCACTTTCCGGTCCTTCCGGCCTCGCGAGTTCACGCCCAGGAGTCCCCTTGACCCAGCTACTCTTCCGAAACGCCCGCGTCTTCGACGGCGTCCGCGCCGAGTGTCCAGATAACATGAACGTCCTCGTGGATGACGACCGCATCCGCGAGGTCTCGGCAAAGCCGATCACTGCTCCCGGCGCGCGCACGATCGACGTGGGCGGGCGCACTCTCATGCCCGGGCTGATTGACGCGCATGTGCACGCCATCGCGAGCGACGTGTCGATCCAGAAGGTCGAGGCGATCGGGCCGGCGTACCGCACGGCCCACGCGGTGCGCATGCTCGGGCACGCGCTCGACTGCGGCTTCACCACGGTGCGAGACGTCGGCGGCGGCACCTACTCGCTCGCGCGCGCGATCACCGACGGGCTGATCCGCGCGCCGCGCTACCTGTACTCGGGCAAGGTCCTGTCGATGAGCGGGGGCCACGGCGACTTGCGGCCGCTCGAGCAGGCGCCACAGCCGGGCTGCGCGTGTGACGCCGGCAACTCGTTCGCGCACCTGGCGGACGGCGTCGACGCGTGCATCCGCGCGGCGCGCGAAGAGCTGCGGCAGGGCGCGCACTGCATCAAGATCATGGGCTCGGGCGGGGTCGCCTCGCCGACCGACCCGATCTGGATGAACCAGTACCGGGAGGACGAGATCCGCGCGATCGTGCACGAGGCCACCGAGCGCCGCAGCTACGTCACCGCGCACTGCCACCCGGCGAGCGCGGTAAGGCGCTGCGTCGAGTTCGGCGTGCGCGGCATCGAGCACGGCACGCTGATCGACGACGAGACCGCGCGCTTCGTCGCCGAGAGGGGCGCGTACATCGTGCCGACCATGGTGATCATCTTCACGATCATCGAGCTGGGCAAGCAGCTCGGCTTCCCGCCCGAGAGCCAGGAGAAGGCCGAGTTCGCGTTCAAGGAGGCGCTCTCCGGCCTCGACAAGATGCGCAAGGCCGGCGTGAAGGTGGGCTTCGGCACCGACCTCCTGGGCAAGCTCCACGTGCAGGAGTGCCGCGAATTCACGCTCAGGAGCGAGGTGTTCACCCCGCTCGAGATCCTGCGCCAGGTCACCTCCGTGAATGCCGAGATGATGCAGCTCGAGGGTCAACTCGGGTGCATCCAGCCCGGGGCGTTCGCGGACCTGATCGTCGTCGACGGCGATCCGATCGCGGACATCAGCCTGCTGGCGGCGAACGGAACGAGCCTGCGGGCGATCGTGCGCGGGGGCGAGGTCGTGAAGAACGAGTTGTCCTAGCATTCCCCGGGGCATACGATTGTGGCACCGGGCGCACACACGAGGAGATCGACCATGACTCCAGAGGACATCGGATCCCACCTGCACTACGACGAACAGGTCGCGCTCGAGGCCTACGTCCTGCGCAACTACTCCCAACTGCTGGTCTCCGAGGAGCGCGCGCTCATGGACGGCGGCCTCGCGCAATGGTGGGAGACAAACCTCGAGCGCATGCACGAGTGGGGCGCGCGGGCGCGCAAGCTGCTGCCCGAGGTGCCGGCGTGGGAGCCGGCCCCGTTCGACCAGTCGCACGCCGCGCAGGTGAGCGCGATCGTCCAACGCCTCCAGGCGGCGCACGGCGGCGAGCTCCGGATCACCCGCTGCGCGAAGTGCTCGCGCATCGGGCGCGAGCCCGACGATGCGCAGTGCCCGTGGTGTCTGGCGAAGGTCAGGCCCGCGAGTTGACCGGCGCTCCGAGCTCTCTCAGCGCTCGAGCTGCGCCCTCACCGCCCCGTCCGGATAAACCGTCGTCCTGATCTGAATGTAGTAGTGAGTCGGATTCCGGGAGATGTCGCGCGCGAGCGCGGTGTCCACAGGCACGCAGCCCATAAGCTGATTGATCCCGATGGGAGACGGCGAGAGCCGCACGACCATCGGCCCGTTCGCTCCCATCGCACCTTCATGGATTCCGATAGTCGTGATATAACCCGAGAGGCTGCCGATCGTGACCTGGAAGCAGACCTCGCTTCGGCTGGTCGTGACCGTGGCCTGGGCGGATGCGCCGAATTCGCCCTGCGAAGGCACGACCGCATCCGGGGTGAGCTGGAGTTGGCTCCCGCCGTTGCTGCCACGCCTTGCCTCCGAGGCTCCGGGGGAGAGCGATCCGGCGAATGCGGCCAACAGAAGAACGATGATGGCGAAACGAGTGCGATTCATGAAGGGACCTCCGGACAACAGCGAAGCGCCGCCCGGCGAGCGCGCCGGGGCTCTACGATGGTTCGTCCATGAGGGGATTGGGTGGGACTTCGGCCGCATGTCCGTCCGGACCGACGCAACGAGTGTAGCTCACGTCGCCCCGGGATCGGCAGGGCCTTTACGCCGACACCTGTACTCCGTTGGGGAAGCGCGCATACGCCGTTGCACAACGCAGCGGAAGCGGACGTCACCGCGTCGCCTCAGCGCTGCCACATTTCTGCCATAACTCCCGCCCGGAACCCATTTTCCAGCGGTTCGATCGACCGATTCTCACAGTTCCGTGACAGGCTCGAAGAGCCGTTCGATAGACTGCGCTGAGTACTCGATTCCTTGCCGACGCGCCGGCCGGACACCCGAGCCCCGGCGATCAGCGTTCCCGGAAAGCCCACATGATCGCGACCGTGCCCCGCCCAGTCGTTCCCGCCGGCCTTGCCCTCGTCCTGCTCGCAATGCTCGCCGGCTGCGCCGCCGCCCCGAAGCCGAAGTCGCAGCGTGTGCCCGTGACGGTCGCGCGCGCCGAACAGCGCAACATGCCGTTCGCGCTGATCGCGACCGGAAGCGTGGAGGCTATCCGCACCGCGGCCGTCGGCTCGCAGGTCGGAGGCGTGGTCACGCGCGTGGCGTTCCGCGAGGGCGACGAGGTCGGCCAGGGCCAGCTCCTATTCCAGCTCGACCCGCGGCCGTTCCAGAACACGCTCGCGCAGGCGCAGGCGGCGCTCGATCGCGACCGCGCCCAGGCGCGGCTCGCCCGGCTCGACGTCGAGCGCGCGCAGGCGCTGCTCTCGCGCAACGTGATCTCGCAGTCGGAGTTCGACCAGAAGCGCGCGGCCGCCGACGCGGCGTTTGCGGGTGTGGCATCGGATTCTGCCACGGTCAACGCGGCGCGGCTCGCGCTCGGCTACGCGTCGATCCGGGCGCCGATCCCCGGGCGCACCGGGCGCCTGCTCGTCCACGAGGGCGACTACGTCAAGCCGCAGAGCTCCGACGCGCTCGTCACCGTGAACCAGACACGCCCGGTGCGCATCGCGTTCACCGTGCCGGTGGGCGACGTGGCGTTGATCACGCGCTATCGCGCCGAGAAGCCGGCGCCACGCGTGATCGTGAGCATCGCGGGCGAGGACTCGAGCGCCACGATCGAGGGCGCGCTCGTGTTCATCGACAATGCGGTGGACCCCTCGAGCGGCACGCTGCTGCTCAAGGGCGAGTTCCCGAACCGGGACGGGCGGCTCGTGCCCGGGCAATTCGTCAACGTGCGCCTCGTGCTCTATGAGCAGCAGGGCGCGATCGTCGTCCCCTCGCCCGCGGTCACCGCCGGGCAGCAGGGGACGTTCGTCTACGTGATGAACGCCGACTCGACGGTCACGCCGCACCCGGTCACGATCGCTCGCAGCGAGGACGAGTTCGCGATCGTGAGCGCCGGCCTCAAGGGCGGGGAAGTGGTCATCACCGACGGGCAGCTCCGGCTCTCGCCGGGCGCCCGGGTGCTCGTGCGATGAACCTCTCGTCGGTCTGGATCCAGCGGCCGGTCATGACCACGCTGGTCATGGTCGGGATCCTGATCTTCGGCATCGTCGGCTACACGCAATTGCCCGTCAGCGACCTGCCGAACGTGGACTACCCGGTGATCGCGGTCAGCGCGAGCCTGCCGGGCGCCAGCCCCGAGACCATGGCCTCGGCCGTCGCGACGCCGCTCGAGAAGCAGTTCACGACGATCGCGGGCGTCGACGCGATGACCTCCTCGAGCTCGAACGGCTCGACCAACATCACGCTCCAGTTCGCGCTCGATCGCGACATCGACGCCGCCGCCCAGGACGTGCAGGCCGCGATCGCCAAGACGCTGCGCTCCCTACCGACCGGAATCGTTCCGCCGTCGTACCAAAAGGTCAATCCCGCCGATTCGCCGATCCTCTACCTAGCGCTCACCTCGACGCTGCTTCCGCTGTCGCAGCTCGACGAGTACGCCGAGAACGTGCTTGCCCAGCGCATCTCGACGGTCGGGGGCGTGGCGCAGGTGTCGGTCTACGGCGCGCAGAAGTACGCGGTGCGCATCCAGCTCGACCCGGGCGCGCTGGCCTCGCGCGGGATCCCGGTGTCCGACGTGTCGGCGGCGATCCAGTCCGCGAACGTCAACCTGCCGACCGGGATCCTGTGGGGCCCGTCGAAGGCGGTCACGGTCGAGGCCAACGGCCAGCTCCAGAACGCGAAGGACTTCGAGAACATCGTGGTCGCGACGCGCAACGGCCTGCCGGTACGGCTGAAGGACCTCGGGGTGGTCAAGGACGACGTGCAGAACAACAGGGTCGCTTCGTGGTTCAAGGGCCAGCGCGGCATCGTGCTCGCGATCCAGCGCCAGCCGGGAACGAACACGGTCGAGGTCGCGACCGCCGTGCAGGCGCTGATGGACCGCCTGCGGCCGCAGCTCCCCGCATCCGTGAACGTCGAGCCGCTCTACGACCGCTCGCTCTCGATCCGCGCATCGGTCGAGGACGTGCAGTTCACGCTGCTGCTGACGCTGTTCCTGGTTGTCATGGTGATCTTCCTGTTCCTGCGCAACGTGCGCGCGACCCTGATCCCGAGCCTCGCGCTGCCGCTGTCGATTGTCGGCACGTTTGCGGTCATGAAGCAGCTCGGGTTCAGCCTCGACATCCTGTCACTCATGGCGCTCACGCTGTCGGTCGGGTTCGTGGTCGACGATGCGATCGTCATGCTCGAGAACATCCACCGCCACATGGAAATGGGCAAGTCGGCGATGCAGGCCGCGTACGACGGTTCGCGCGAGATCGGCTTCACGATCCTCTCGATGACGCTCTCGCTGGTCGCGGTGTTCATCCCGGTGCTGTTCATGGGCGGACTGCTCGGCCGCCTGTTCAACGAGTTCGCGATCACGATCTCGGTCGCGATCCTGGTCTCGGGCTTCGTCTCGCTCACGCTCACCCCGATGCTCGGATCGCGCTTCTTGAAGCACGAGAGCGCAACCCGCCACGGCCGCGCCTACCAGGCAATCGAGGGCGCGTACGAGGGCATGCTCGGGTTCTACACGCGCACGCTCGGGTGGGTGATGGACCACCGCCGCACGGCGCTCGCGTTCTCGGTGTTCATCCTCGTCGGCACCGTGGCCCTGTTCGTGATCGTTCCCAAGGGTTTCATCCCGAGCGAGGACACCGGGCGCGTCTCGATCACGACCGAGACCGCCGAGGGCACATCGTTCGAGGCGATGATGACGCGCCAGCAGGAACTCGCGGCGATCGTGGCGAAGGACCCGAACGTCGGCGCGTTCATGTCGTCGGTCGGGGCGGGCGGGCCGAACTCGTCGTCGAACCAGGGCCGCTTCTTCCTGCGGCTCAAGCCGCGCGGCGAGCGCGCGCTGTCGGCCGACGAGGTGATCAAGGAGCTGACGCCGAAGCTCGCGCGCGTGCCGGGCATCCGCGCGTACGCGCAGAACCCGCCGATCATCAACGTGGGTGGGCGGCGATCAAACAGCCAGTACCAGTTCACGCTCCAGGGCTCGGACCTGGCGGAGCTGTACGACGCGTCGAACGCGCTGCTGGCGAAGCTCAAGGACGCGCCCGAGCTCCAGGACGTGACGACCGACCTCCAGGTCAAGAACCCGCAGGTCGAGGTCCAGATCG